>CAYNIX010000083.1:0-3927 GCA_964397535.1 uncultured Candidatus Saccharibacteria bacterium
ATACCTGATACTCCTCTTTTGAACTTTATAAACTTTACTAACTTTATGAACTTTATATACTTTCCATCCGTGTTAATTTGTGTAATAAGATCCGTGTAGTTAACTTTATAAACTTTCCCCCCGTGTTTCCAAACCGTGTTTGGCCGTGTAGTTACCCTTTATCCTTTCACCTTACTACTATCTACCAACTACTTTCTAACTAGGCAGGTGCTTCTAGAGGCGGGCTCTCCGGAGCAGGAACCGGCTCCGCAGTCGGCCCTACCGCCCACTGCTCGGGTATAGCCGCATATTTTGAAGTAAAATCCGTTTTTTGCAGTGTTTCGCCCTCGCGTACCACCTCGTAATGAAATTTGGCACTGGCGCCCTGGTGGGAGTGAGAAATTAAATTACGCGTACCCGGAGGCAGGGCCAAATCGACTGTTTCAACCGGCGCCGGAGGTTCGACATAGTCGTATACATCGGGTGTACCAATACTAACCACTCGGCTATCTTTAGTGCCGTAAAATTCAAAGGTTATTTTGGTGCCAACAATTTTAGCTTGAACCAGTATGTGGCTTGCATAATTATTGACAAATTTAAAATCCGGCGCAGGATCAAATATGGTGGCGTCCATACCCACCGGCGGCTCGTAATAGGATACCCGGTAAGAGTGATTACGCCTTGAAGTAATTTTCATGCCGGCATTCATGGCGGTACGAAAAAGCGTGGTTGAAACCTGGCACAAACCGCCGCCGTAGTCGGGTAATGTTTTATTATTTTTAATAACGAGCTCCGGTAAATAGCCTGTGGAGGCATCAATTTTTCCCAAGCGCGAAAGAGTCGAAAACTCTTCTCCGGGTTTGATAAGCGTGCCGCTAATGGCGTTTGCCCCGATAGTAATATTGTGCACCCGGTTGCTTGGTGATTTGCGAAAATCGGTAGTGCCCGTAGCCACCAATTCGCGCAAGCCGTATTGTTCGAGTGATGCGGAGGAAATTTCAGGTTGGGTTACTTTTACCTTTAGAGCAACCGACTTGGTGTCTACATCGCTAACCCCTTCTGTAGCACGAGCAAGCAGGGCGTTCCCGATGTCAATAATAGCTTGCTTTTGGTCGAGCTCTCTGCCCTCTCGCGACAGCTGAAAAGCCGATACCACTCCACCGCTTGCGGCAAGCACCGCATTCTGCGGGGCGCGATTGATATTTGCCGCCACCGCTTCAATTTGTTTTGCCCCTTTTATATTATCTAAATATAATTCCAAGTCGTCATCTTTGGGCCGGCTTTTTATAAGGCCTCCAATGGTATCTGCATCCAAAGCTGCCGAAAACTCGGCATAATTTAGCGTTAATTCACCGGCTTTTAGAATTTGATTGGCTGCTCTAAGCTTGTTTTTGGCATTCTCTTCGCTTACCTTTGGATCGTAAGTATTGGAACTAAACCTATATTGTATCATTTTAACATTTGAGATTTGAAATTTGACATTATTAATCAGCGCCGGCTGATCGATTCGCTTGCCCGTTTGTTTCTCGGTAAGCAGCTCAAATTTACCATCTCCGGCATAACTGATGGCATAATCCTTTTCGGGAATATCCAATTCTCCCGCTATATCGGCGATTTTGGTGTTGAGTGCTTCTTCGTTGATAGTGTACTTGGCGGAAATATATCGGGGTTTTAGCAAACTCATAAACTGCTCGGCAAAATCCCGCCAGATGCTGCCGTTGCGGCCATAGCCGTAAATGGATGAGGCTGTGCTTTCGGTATCATACACCAGACCGATATCGTTCGGGATTATTTCATAAGTTTTGTCCTCTGAGCCATCTTGTATGTGAATCAAGGTAAATTTTTGCTTCAGAAATTCTTCACTTGAGTTCTTTAAATATTCGCTTACCTCTTGTTTGCTTTTACCGGAAAGATCAGTATCACCCAGATAAACGTTGGCATAAACCTTGTTGGTATGAGAGATGGAGTAGATGCCCAAAATCAACAAAAATAGCGCCACTAGCGAAAGTGCCGTAAATACAGAAAACCTAGCCGCCTTCTTCTTGGTATGGGACTTCCCCTCCGCGGTTTGTTTCTCCCTTTTTATAGATTTTTTTGCCATTTATCTACAGTATAGCAACTTCTAAACATCTGCCAATATTGACAGATGGCACACTTTATGAAATATTATTTTCGTTACTACAAGACTCTACTTCCCTGGAAGGATGATGAAGTTGACCCAAAAAGTCGAGATGGAAGTGCTAGTCAGCCAAGAGACCGAACAAAGCCTAAGTCTTTTGTTGAAGAATGCTAAGAAGTGTTTTCCCAACCGGCGACTATCGCTAGACAACATCCTAGCAGGAAGCCTTACTCTGTTCCATGTATACCTTGAGCATCATGCCTTTTACCTCAAAGACGGAGACCAGTTCTTCCAAATTGAACTGGCAGTCAAGTCGCATAATGAGGCATGTGAACCAGAAACCAACAACACACGCAAGATCAAGTTCCACATCAGCCCGAAAGAGTGGAACAAGATAGAGGATATGCTGGTGCAGGTAAGGGCGATAGAGGGTTGGGAAAATGCAAGCATCGAGACAATTTTTCAAGCCTCGATCGCTTTTTTCCGCTTCTATTACGACCAGCAGACTAGTGGCAAAGATGTGTACGTAGCAACCGATCGGGGCTACATGAAACTCGAGTATAGCCCGTAAGACCAAGTAGTAACGAAACCCAAGGCAGCCAGCATGGCTGCCCGTTTCGTTTTAGAATTTAGTCTTTTAAACCAAGCTAAAGCTTGGACTCACTCCCTCTTTGAGATCAAACTTTCTTGACCTTCCGAAGCCTTGCGCGAAGGAGGATCCATTTGTGGAAGGAGGTTATTCCGACTGAAGAATTTCATTCAAAAGTTCCTTAGCCGTTTTTTCCCTGCGCTTAGTTTCCGCCTCATCGGAAGAGATCGTCAAATGCACCACATCGCCCTCGTGGCAAGTTTTAGGTATAAGCCTTTTTGGCACCAAAATTTCGTAGTGCTCCCCCAAAAGCACCGCCTTGCCCCCCTCAAAACGATCGATATTGAATATTGTTGTTTTAGTGTCATTGTCCATAGTGTATATATAATTGATGGCAACATCCACTGATTTAATTACACAGAAAGGTCACAGAAAATTATATAATAAGAAACCTGCCGATAAAGATATTGAGAAACTGATAGACGTAGATAGATGCTTCGCGATAGACTTAGAAAGAAATTGTAAAACAATATTTTTCTATATCTATCTGCTTCTCTTTGTGTTTTTCTACATACAACAAATTCTATCCATGTCTATCTATATCTATCTAATTCTTACTGTTTCTGTAGTTGTCGCTATAGCTAATTCTTTTTCCCCGCCCACAGGGCATAACCGATTGCCCCAACTACCACCACTCCAAGAACAATAATTTTGGTGGTGTTGGAAATATCTTTCACAATCAACGGCACCACTAAAAGCGCGATGATGTTGACCACTTTAATCATGGGATTGATGGCAGGGCCGGCTGTGTCTTTGTATGGATCGCCCACTGTATCGCCGGTAACTGCGGCTGCATGAGCTTCACTGCCTTTGCCGCCATATTCACCGTCTTCGATATATTTCTTAGCATTGTCCCAGGCTCCACCGCCGTTAGTCATGCTTATAGCTACAAACAAACCGGTAACAATAGTACCAACCAGCATGCCGCCGAGTGCCACAGGTCCAAGAATCACAGCAACCAGCACAGGAGCAGCTACTGCAATAATTGTCGGCAATATCATCTCCGAAATTGCGGCGCGAGTTACGATATCGACTGCTTTGCCATAATCAGGCTTGGCTTTGCCTTCCATAATGCCTTTAATCTCGCGGAATTGCCGTCTAATTTCCTCCACAATCGAGCCTGCGGCTTTTCCTACCGCTTCCATAGCCAAAGAGCCGAAGTAGTAAGGCAGGAGCCCGC
>CAYNIX010000084.1:0-3886 GCA_964397535.1 uncultured Candidatus Saccharibacteria bacterium
AAATAAAATAGAAAGTAGAAAGGTAACTACACGGATCTTATTACACGGATTAACACGGATGGATTGCTGGGAAAGTTCATAAAGTTAGTAAAGTTAATAAAGTAAAAAGTTCATAAAGTTATTAAAGTTGAAAGTCAGAATACAGAATTAAGCCATTAAGATAATAAAATTTGCTAAAAATTAGATTTTAGCAAATTAGTAATTAGTACGTGGGTCAAGAATACAAAAAATCGGATTTGTTTAGTGCTTTATACATGATACATTATACTTGATACTAATAATTAGCAGTATGAGCAATGATCAAAATTGATCAACCTATCTCGGTGATAATTTGCGCCTATAACGAAGCAAAAAACATTGGCCGCGTTTTAGAAGTGCTTAACAAAATTGATTGGCTTGATGAAATAATTGTGGTTGATGATTGTTCAATCGATAATACTGCAAAAATTGCGAAGAAGTACGCGCGCCTAAAAACCATACGCCACGACACCAACCAAGGTAAGGGTGGTGCACTGGCTACCGGCATTGAGTCTGCTAAGCATGATTTATTGATGTTTTTGGACGCCGATCTATTAAACTTAGCAGAGATTCATCTCAAGCAAATGATTTCTCCTGTGTTGTATACCGGCGAAGCCGATATGACACTCGGAGTATTCGGTAGGGGGGAAATTTCCGCTACAAATATAGCTAACAGAATTATTCCCGAGATATCCGGCCAACGAGTAGTTTGGAAGCATTTGTTGCCTGATATAAAATCGATTAGAGACAAAAGATACGGTGTGGATATCTTTATAACTCATCATCTTGCTGAAGATAAAATTGTGGTAGTTGAACTTAATAATTTAAGTCAAGTTACCAAAGAAGAAAAAACTAAAAATATTTTTCAAGCAATGAAAAATCGTGTTAAAATGTATAAGGATATATATAAAACTTTGAAAGAGGAAAAAGACGAAAGGTAAAATATAAAATAAAAGTATGAAGTATCATGTATCAAGTATTAAGTATGGAGCATAGGAAAGCTGACCCATATAAATTTGTATGCATTATATGTGATTATGGAAAAAATTGGAATTAGAACGTAGTTTTTATCGGAGATTTTTAGCTGAATTAATCTAAATTAACGTAGGGAGGATTTTATGGCTGAAGGTGAAGGAACACCAAAGGCAAGTTCAGACGGAAAAAATGTCGGTATGGCAATTTTATGCTATTTGGGCATTTTAGTTCTTATTCCACTTCTAACCGATGCAAAGAACGATCCGTTTGTAAAATTTCACATTAAACAGGGCTTGGTGCTATTAATTACCGGCGTAATTTTAGGCGTGATTTCTCCTGTGCCTGTGATAGGATGGCTGGTTGGTGCGCTGGGATCACTGTTTATTTTAATTTTGGTAATCATGGGCATAGTCAATGCCGCCGCCGGCAAAGAGGAGAAATTACCGGTTATTGGCCAATATGCCGATAAATTTAACATTTAGCTGACCCGTTCAGTTAAATATATAAAAAAGAATCTCTTCCGGAGGGGGCGAGATTCTTTTTTTTGGTCTAGATTAATCATCTTTATTTTTTTTGGCGGAAATGTGTGGTAAGTTAGAAACATGGACGAAGTTGATCAGATAAAAGAGAGATTGAATATCGAAGAGGTGGTTTCTAGCTACCTCACTCTTAAGCGTGCCGGGACCAATTTGAAGGGATCATGTCCTTTCCACAACGAAAAAACACCCTCGTTTATGGTTAATCCCGAAAGGCAAATTTTTAAATGTTTTGGTTGCGGAGAAGGTGGAGACGTTTTTACCTTTATCGAAAAAATTGAGGGGGTTGATTTTTATAATGCTTTAAAAATTTTAGCCGATAAGGCGGGTGTGACTCTTAAATCCCGCTCCGTTTCCCGCGGCAAACAAGAATACAAGGCCGATCATAAAACAACGCTCTATGACATTAATGACTTGGCGGCCAGAGTTTATCACAAGATTTTACAAGACCACCCCAAGGCCAAGAATGCCAGAGATTATTTAAAACTAAGGGGGGTTAGCCAAGCGGCAATTGAAAAATTTCAAATCGGTTATGCCCCGAATTCTTGGGATTTTCTAATTCGTTTTATGGAGAGTAAAAAATATAAGCGGAGCGAATTGGAAAAAGCTGGTCTAGCCGTGGCTAATTCCAAAGGAGATTACTACGACAGGTTCCGTGGCCGGATAATCTTCCCAATCGGAAATATCATGGGAAATGTAATCGGTTTTACTTCCAGAATTTTAGTTGACGATGGCAAACAAGCCAAATACATAAATTCAGCCGAGTCGGCAATATACCACAAAGGAAAAGTTCTCTATGGATTAGACAAGGCCAAGCTGGCGATTCGCAAAGAGCAAGTGGCGGTAATAGTTGAGGGTAATATGGATGTTATCGCATGCCACCAAGCGGGTTTTGAAAATGTAGTGGCTTCTTCGGGGACTGCCATAACCGAGGAACAAATTAAAATGCTTTCTAGATATGCCCCTACAATTGCTTTTGCATTTGATTCCGATGCGGCTGGTGTCAGTGCCATGAAAAAAGCCGTAACCATGGCATCTGGCCTCGATATAACGGCGAAAATAATTAAAATTCCTGAAGGATTCAAGGATCCCGACGAGGTCCTAAAAAAAGATAAAAAAATTTGGCAAAGAGCAGTATCGGAAGCCAAGCCGGCTATCATTGCCTGGATAGATTTGTTGTGCCGGGAATCTGATGTCAGTGATATTGCGCAAAGAAAAAAGATTGCCAAAGAGATTTTGCCTGTTATTAAAAACGGCGGGTTAGAAATAGAGAAAGAGCACTATATCAAATATTTGGCAAAAAAATTATCAACTTCCGAAGCATCACTAATCAAAGATTTAGCTAGCCAGAAATCCTTGGAGCCGGAAAACGAATCAAAAAGTGAGCGCTTTGCCGGTGCAATTATCGATAATGAGCGTCGTATATTGGCAATAATCTATACATTTCCGGAAATTGCTCAAGAAGGATTGAAATTATCAGAAGAAAGCTTGCAAGATGAAAAACTTCGCTCTTTGTGGCAAAAAATGTTTAAAAATGAATTACGTCCGGAGAAGCTAAATTATGAAGAAAAAAACCTTCTCGACCAGTGGTCATACCAGATTTCCTTGGATTTTGAAGGCAGCAGCCCGGAGCATATAAAAGACGAGCTACGTTTTTTAATTGCCAGGAAAAGCCAAGACAAGAACAGTCACCTTAAAGAAAAATATGCTCGTCTAATAAAACAGGCCCAAGATGAAGGCGATAAGAATAAACTCAAGGAATTGCTGGCCGAATTTTCACGATTGATTCAAAGCTAAAAATTTGATATAATAATTGGAGCACTTGATTATTGAACTAAAGACTCGAGGTGTAAATTGGCCAAGAAAGTTTTTCGATATACCAAAGAAGCTCCTCTGCCATTTTCAGAGGAAATCAACAGATTGCTTAAAAAAGGCAAAACCCATGGTTTTGTGTCTTCACGTGAACTTATGCAAGCCATGCCCGAACCGGAAAAAGAAGTGAATGAACTTGACGAAGTTTTTAATTATATGTTTGAGCAAGGAATTGAATTCAGAGAAAGTACAGTCAAAGGAATATTAGCGAACTCTATTGACGAGGGAAAAGAGAAAGGTTTAGATATTGATCCCGCTATGATTGACGATGATTCTGTTCGCATGTATTTACGCGAGATTGGCCGTATTCCACTTCTTTCCACTGAAGAGGAGGTAAAGCTGGCCAAGAGGGTAGAAAAGGGTGATAAGGTAGCAAAAAAAAGATTGGCCGAAGCCAACCTTCGCTTGGTTGTTTCAATTGCCAAAAAATATATTGGCAGGGGTTTGTCTCTGCTTGACTTGATTCAAGAGGGCAATGCCGGTTT
>CAYNIX010000085.1:0-3822 GCA_964397535.1 uncultured Candidatus Saccharibacteria bacterium
CAACGATTTTATGGATTACGTTAATATTTTTGCTCATTAATACGATATCATCTGCATATCTAAGAAAGATAAAATCGAGATCTTTTTTCAAATCATCGATATAGATATCAAAAGAGTAGAGATAAGCATTTGCTAATACATGAGATGCCTCGGGGCCTTGAGGGATGCCGATATTAAAATCAGGATTTTCAGAAAAATTAATTAATAAATTTTCAAGTAGGTTTAATATGCTTTGATTGTCAACCTTAAGATCGTTTTTCAGGCTTTGTATTAATTTTTTTATATGTATGTTCTCATAGAAAGATGAAATATCAATTTCTATACGCCACTCATACCCTTCATTGAAAGTAACAATCTGTTCTTCGCAAAATTGAGTCCATTTTGTTTGGTACTTATGCAAATATCGTTCTTTGCCATAAATTCTATTTCCGAAACAACATTTTAATAACTTTTTATCAATCAAATCGCCAAGAACGTATGGGTTTAGCAATGACTGATAAACAATTCTATCAATTACCGGCAATACAGATATTGGCCTAACTCCCAAACTATCTTTAGGAGAATACATAAAGTCGGCTTTTCCAGGCTGGTATTTATTATTGCTTAATAATTTTGAAAGAGATTTAAAAAAAGAATCGCCCAAATCATCAATGGCAATTAGAGATGCCGACCAGATTGGATCAATCGGCAATGAACTTTCTTCAAATTCACTTTTTATATACTCGTAAGCTTTTTTTATGTTCCCTATATCACAAAATTTTTGATAGAGATTATCTGCCATAAATATAATAATCATTGTAATTTTGCTTTAATTCTATTCTAATTTAGCCAAAAAATCAATACGAAATATAGTGAGCAGGGCTAGGGTATAAGTTTGATTTTTTCTAATATTAATGGTAAATTTAAAGTGCACAACCACAATTTAATAGTCCGCTAAGACAGGCGCATTGCGCCAATTTTTACTTATACGCGCAGGATCGGGCATTCCGACCTAATCGCGTATGAGTATCTTAGCGGACGCTCAAAAGTGGTTGTGCAGGTCGGGTGTCCGTTTTTGTTTTCAAAAAAATTGATGATGGCCATCCGAATTTAATACAGAAATAATTATGGCCAGAAAATCATCAATCAAAAATCTTAAGAACGCAAGACGAGCCAAAAACGATGAGTTTTATACTCAGTATATTGATATTCAAAAAGAAATTGAAAAATACCTGGATTATAATCCTGATACCTTTCGGAATAAAGTAATATATTGCAATTGTGACGATCCGTTTGAAAGTAATTTTTTTCGTTATTTTGTACTCAACTTCAACAAGCTCGGGTTAAAACAGCTTATCACCACCAGTTTCAAGCCCTCACCAATAGCCAATACACAACTAAGTTTGTTTGGCGATGACAAGACACTCCCAAAATTAAAAGGCCGTCCCAAGATAACTGCCAACAAATTTATTATTAACGAAACACACGATATAGATGATGACGGTGAATTTAACTTAAAAGATGTTGCCAAGCAATTAAAAGCAAATAAACACAACGAATGGACGCCACTCGAATGCGACGGCGATTTCCGTAGTGACGAATGTGTCAGCCTGCTTAAACAATCGGATATTGTCGTAACGAATCCACCATTCAGTTTGTTTCGTGAATATGTTAAGCAACTTTTTGATTATAATAAAAAGTTTTTGATTATTGGTAATATTAACTGCATAACTTATAAAGAAATATTTAAAAAAATTAAAAATAATGAGATATGGCTTGGCAATG
Source organism: uncultured Candidatus Saccharibacteria bacterium (assembly GCA_964397535.1). Classification (GTDB taxonomy): domain Bacteria; phylum Patescibacteriota; class UBA1384; order XYA2-FULL-43-10; family XYA2-FULL-43-10; genus CAYNIX01. Next base: position 1,765 of record CAYNIX010000085.1, read on the forward strand.
GAATGGGGAGGTGGATTTCTGGATTTATTGTGCCAGAATCCTACGACTTGTACGGATCAGAGGCTCGAATAGATGAAAATGGAAATAGAATTGTCGCCACTAATAATTGTTTGTGGCTTACTAATCTTGACCATGGACGCCGTCATCAACCATTGCCACTTATGACAATGGCGGAAAATTTAAAGTATAGTAAACATAAAGAAATCAAAGGTAAAAAGTCGTATCATAAATACGATAATTATGATGCGATAGAAATACCTTTTACCGATGCAATACCCAGTGATTATAAAGGTGTAATGGGCGTGCCGGTTACATTTCTTGATAAATATAATCCTGAACAGTTTGAAATTATTGATATTAATCCTCACTTTTTTATGATAGTAGAAAAAGGCCTGCCGAAACCACCCCAGCTAAAAATAACTGGCTATAACGATCCATATGCACGCATTTTAATTAAAAATAAAAAAGTAAAAAAATAATATGAATACAATTTTAAAAACCAATATAACTGTCAAAGATATTTGCGACGGGTTTGTCTATAACGAACTTGAAGGAAAGGGCTTGTTTGGCTTGTCGGGTAAATTGACAATTCAACCAGAATATCAACGCAACTATATTTATGCGTCTGATGGAGGCAAAAGAGAGATGGCTGTTATTGAATCAGTCCTCAAGGGATACCCGATAGGATTGATATATTTTAATAAAGTTAGTGATAACAATTTGGAAGTTTTAGACGGACAACAGCGCATCACCAGCCTTGGGAGATTTGTAACTGATAAATTTGCGATTAAAGATGAGAGTGGGATGGAGCAATATTTTAGCGGTATGGCAAAAGACAAAAAAATAAAAATTTTAGAAACGAAATTACTTATTTATGAATGCGAAGGAACGGAAAGCCAAATAAAAGAGTGGTTTAAAACTATAAATATAGCCGGAGTACCGCTTGTTCCTCAAGAGTTGTTAAATGCTATCTATTCCGGGCCATTTGTTACATTAGGGAAAGAAGAATTTAGCAATAGTCAAAATGCTAATACTCAAAAATGGAGTGCTTATATAAAGGGCAGTGCAGATCGGCAAGCATTTTTTGAGAGAGCTCTGGATTGGGTGAGCAAAGGAAATATTGATGACTACATGAGCCTTCATCGTTCTGACAAAAATATCAATGAATTAAAAAGATATTTTAACAGCGTGATAGATTGGACATCTTCGGTTTTTACAGATGTTGAAAGTGAAATGTGTGGCTTGGAATGGGGTCGGTTGTATGAAGCGTATCACAAGAAATCCTACAATCCGAAAAAGGTTTCGGACGAAGTGCAAAAGCTGTATGGCGATTCATATGTAAAAAACCGCAAGGGTATATTTGAATTTATTTTAGGCGGTTCTACTGATACGAAGTTGCTTGATATTAGGGTCTTTGATGATGCGACTAAAAAATCAGTTTATAAAGAGCAAACCGCTAAAGCGGAAAAGAAAAAAGAATCAAACTGTCCGCTTTGCGCTCTTGGTCACGATGCTAATAAAGAAAAAATTTGGAGTTTAAACGACATGGATGCTGATCATGTAACGGCGTGGAGTAAGGGCGGAACGACTTCGGCTGAAAATTGCCAAATGCTCTGTAAGACGCATAATCGTGCAAAAGGTAATCGTTAAAGAGCTATATTTATTTATAGTGAGTGATGCAGGGGGGTATGGAAAATAAATAAAATGCCAAGTATCAGTATTTGGATGATTTCAAAGTGTGGAAGTTGATGGATAAGTATTTTTGATAAAAATCAATAGTTTTAAAATTATAAAATAGGCTATTATTGGCCTATTTTTTTGTTTTTCTATATTCATTGCCCTATGCAAATTTTTGTATTATAATATAAGCATGTTTACAATAAATACGATCAAAGTCATCTTGCTAATCTTTCCGGTCATTTAGCCGGTTATTTTGCATTATATAGAAATTTAACCGGCTTAAATAAAAAGGCCGGATTTTTTTATTAAATAAAAAACAAATTAAAAAACAAAAAAATCGGTAACGCAATCAAAAAAGAAAAAACGCCGAAAGACATA
>CAYNIX010000086.1:0-3815 GCA_964397535.1 uncultured Candidatus Saccharibacteria bacterium
AACACAATCCGGAGGGCTGTTGTATGTCGGACAAAGTTTTTGGTATATGCTAACCATTTTGATCTATTTGGGTTGTACGCTAATGGGTTTCGGGATAGCCTATTTGATCAGCAAAATATTGATTGAAATGAAGATTAAATAATTTCTCTTTGTTTTTTGCCACCTACTTGATCTTGACAGTTTTCATATTATAAGCAACAATATATTGAATTTTTAGAACGAAATTGCTAAAGCTGCCCTAAACTTTACCAAACTAAAAATCCGCAGAAAGCGGATTTTTAGTTTGGTAATAAACACAAATTATTTATGAATATACACCGGCATGCCAACTTCGGTCCAATTGTAAACCGTTTCAGCGGCTCCGATCCCCAATCTGACACAGCCGTGAGAAACCGGGGTCCCGAGATGCGCCTCGCCTTCCTTATAGCCATTAGGCCACTCCGGTAGCTCGTGAATCCCATAGCCCCCGCCAAGCGATTGCCACCAGGGCATCCAGAGGCTGTATTTGGCCGACCATTGCTTGGGACTCTTATTCTCAATATATCTTGTACCCACCGGAGTCGGCATCGATGGTTTTCCGGAGGAGATAATAAAACAATCAAGAACCGAGTTTCCGTCAATACGGCAGAGCTTCTGCTGGGTCAAATCAACATCAATATATTTACCCGGATATTTTCCGGGAATAATGCCCTCGGCCGGAAAAACTCTGACTTCTTTAGGATCTTCGGTATATGTAGCTAGTTCTATAGCGATTGTGCTTTGGTTCGAAATCAAAAAATTTTTAATGCTCTGCGAAGCTTTATTTTTATCCAAATATTTCCCCTGTACTCCCTCTTCTAACACTGTTCCGTCGCTGGCATTAATTTTTCGATCTTTTTTGGCAATTTCAAAGGACTTGGCGATTTGGCTCAAATAAGTTTTGATACTATTTTCTGAAATATCGATTTTTCCTTGCTCGCCCGAAACGGAAAAGTTAAGCCATTTTGATATTTCAGAGGCGCTTGGTGTAAATGACGCCGATTCGTAATTTAAGGTGATTTTTTTAGCTATTGTTTGTTCAATTTGTTGCTTTGAGGCAAAGAGGTCGGTTGCTGTTACGGCCGGAGGAGTTGAAATAACATGTAAAACAATTACCGGATTTGACACACCCTGGCTTGTGAGTTTGGATAAATCGGCCGCCAAATTAGAGGTGTTTATAGTTTGGCCGTTAACGCCTTCCAGTATGTTCACAGTACCGTTTGAGATTGAAATTGATGCGTCAACAGGCGCAACACTTAATCCGGGCAACTTGTCAGTAATAAAAAAATTCAGTTTTGTGCTATCTATAACGATCGGTACAACGAGTTGATAATTCTTTACGGTAGTTTGGGCAGAGGCATAGAGTTGAGGCAGAAAGTGATTCGAACGGCCAACGGCATAAGCATTAGAAACGCTGCTTTCGATGTCAAAATTAATACCGGTGTCGCTTAATTTAGCAGAAACCTGTTTTTCTCCGGCTTGAAATTTTATATCACGAGATAAAACAGCATCAAACTTTTTATCAAGCAGAGCTTCGGCCTGCTTCTTGCTCTTGCCCGATACATCGATTCCGGCAACCGTCACATTTTTATAAATTTTTCCGGCATATGAGTTCTGATAGACAAATAGAGAACCGGCAATAGCTAATAAGCTGACTAACAATGTCAACAGAAACCACTCTAAAGAACGTTTAAACTTAATAGACATTTCGAAAATCTCCCTCTTATCGAAATATTTAGCTAATTCCGCGATAGTTTAATATAATAGTATTATAACATTAAAACCCGGCTTAATAAAAGCCATAATTTGGATTATGGTGGTGGGCCTGACAGGGATCGAACCTGTGACCAGCCGGTTATGAGCCGGATGCTCTACCACTGAGCTACAGGCCCCGCCTATATTATGATAACAACATCAATCATAGCGGAAAATCATTACTAAAACAAGAGTTTATTCGCGATGTCAAGTAAAAAAGTGATATTAAGACTTGACATATATTTTTACATGAGATATAATAGTATAATTTATTACATAATCATATGTAATAATAAAAACAAAAAATATGAAGCAGGCACAAATTAAAATTAATTATTTAACAATTCATAATAACCGAGCGATATTGAAAGTGGCGGAGGTGGTTTTGTTATTAATTTTATTCTCGGCAAGCATAGCTAGCGCTTCAGCTTCTGAAATTACCGCTTCCAATATCCTTGATCAAATAAATTATCAGCGCGAATTGAGAGGTGTTACTCCCCTTAGAGAAGATAGCAGATTAAATACGGCGGCTTTAAACAAGTCAACAAATATGATTGAAGATGACTACTTTGAGCATTACGCCAACGGCCTAAGCCCGTGGGATTTTATGAGAGAGCAAAAATATGACTATCTTTACGCGGGTGAGAACTTGGCCATGGATTTTAAGACTTCCGAGGGCATGGTAAGAGCATGGATGAGTTCTCCGGCTCACAGACGTAATATATTAAATCCGGATTTTGAAGATATTGGGATCGGTGTAGTAAAAGGTGAGTATTCAGATAGCAAAGGAGATAGAGAAACTATTATGGTAACCAATATGTTTGGCAGAGAAAAACCCAAAATAATTCAGTTTTTTGATAATGTAATTTTTAGGCTTAAAAGCTTATTTCGATAAACATAACTATTAAAATATTGATTCATGAATCAATATTTTAATAGTGCTGTGGATAACTTAGTTCTCAATAATAGAATATACTCTATGGTAAATGAAAAAATAGCAATATTTGACAGGACTGCCGGCTAACTGGTAGTTTACCTTCAGCTCAATAAGCTATTCCCTATGGATAAAATAGTAATACTAAGTATTACAAGGTAATATTTATGGGGATCTAAAATATCGCCCGTAGCGAAATTGCTCGCGGGGAATGCAAATATTTTTTGCCTAAATTTCTCAACAAGAATTGTAAACTTCTGCTCTTGGAGAAAAGTTTGGCAATTTAACAATTTAGATCAAGTTTAGCCTTAATTTGTATTAGGTCTTTTTATTGGTGCAAAAATAAAAAATACGAAAAAATAAAAATATGATATTTTTTGAATAATTAATTATTAGAAATTGGGGAAAAGAGAGGAATAATGTTCAGAAAGTTTAGGGTGGCGATTATCTCCCTGATAGTGGCTGTAATGTTGCTACCGTCTTGGCTTATCAGCTCGGCGGTATCCGCACCTTCCGCATACGCTTCCACGACCTCGGGTGGAGGGGGTTGTTCCAGCGTCGTGAACGGAACAGGCCAAAGCTTTACGCTTGATCCTTTTTTACTGGTAGTGGGTAATTTGGGTGACATCAATGCTGCCAAAGGGATCAAGGTTAGGCTAAGCACAGCCACATCTGCTCAAACAAAGTCGCTGAAAATATTACAATTAAAGATGATGAATAAGATAATATGTTAAAGCTGGTATCGCAGGATGAGGACGTAGGGTTTGCCATAAGCAACCCAAATCCTATTCCAAACAAAATAAAAGAAATTAAAACCATAATCCCGAGACGCTTTAATTTGGAAAGAATAATATTTTTATCCATAAATTTATTGATTGATTTGTGGATTATTTTTCTTGCGGTTTAAAAAACAAGAAACAGTGAGAGAAATTAAAACAATAAATGAAATGATAGACATGGCTATTAATGCCCAATATAAACACATAGATATAATAATTGAAATACGCTCAATCCATTGATTAGTAGAATCATAACCAGATTCATTTATAGAAGTAGTCACACTTAGGGCCATTATAAAAGCTAAGAATGTCAAAGTACTAATTATGAA
>CAYNIX010000087.1:0-3764 GCA_964397535.1 uncultured Candidatus Saccharibacteria bacterium
AAAAGCGCAAAAAATTGCAGAATTTAAGGAGTGGTATAGAGAATATATTAACAAAAACATAATTACATCCGATGAAGTGATTGCATCGGCCGAGGGCGACGATACAGCAATAGGTGGTGTTAAACCCGAAATTACCGAGAGAAAAGAAGGAGAAGACCCTGAAAAAGAAACAGAGAGTAAGGCACCGGAAGATGCCGGAGCAGATCGAGAAAAAACTGAAGCACCAGTAATAGAGGCGGAAAAAGAGCCCCAAATGTTTGTTTTAACGGCGGGTGAGCTTGATTTAAATGGAAAATACTACAAAAGGAAATCCGATGGGTTGCTAAGACCACTAAGTGATTTAAGGGGCAAAGAAATTGAATTTTCTGAAGGAGAAGATACCGGGGACGACAAAAATATTCCGTTTAAGTATGGGGATGATACAATTTATATTTTAGAACAAGATCTTGATAGATACTTTATAGAGTTGACCGATGAAACTAAATCTGAATTTGAACACATAAAAGACACAAGCGAAGCAGAGAAAACGCAACCTAAAGAATTAGAGACACAAAACTGGGAAGTTGTTGATTATATCAATGATTCCACTGGAAAGTTGATTTATACAAATGGAAATAGTTTTGGCGAGAGGGTTTATACTATTAAAACTTTACCAGAAGAAATGAATATTGACAAAGAAGGGAATCAGATTCAAATTAAGTTTAAAAGAATAGAAGTTAATAGAAATGATACAAAGGAAATTTTACTATATTTGGATGGTGAAGATAGACCCATAATTACCACTAAAGAACAAGCATTTAAAACTTTTGAAGAAATTCCTAAAAAGTAAATAATATTGGAAATGATATGGCCCTAAACCAATCTTTGTTGAAAAAAGAAGAGGAAAACAGAATAAAATCATCTCAATCTGCGTGGGAGGCAGTTAGGGTTGCGCTCGAAGCCTCGAGCAGCGACAATACTTTGGATAATAACTCCGGGTTAAAAGATACGCCACCCGTTGCACATACAGAAGTTAATTCCGGGGAGTCTAAAGACGAAAAAGGAGGTGGTTTGTCAGGGCATTCTGCCGGGATTCCAAGAGGGGTTGCGAGAAGGAGGGAGTCGGCACCGGAGTTGACTATTATTCTAGACGACAACTCAAGCTATGTCGGTGAGAATAAAACACCCGATACAGGAAAGCAGGAACCTCCATCAAAAGTGCTAGAGAGTGCGGTTGAAAACCCTCCGAGTGTTTCGGGTGGTGTAAAATCGGGAAAAGAGGTCGATCTCTATAATGATATTACAATCGTGAATGGTGTCATTGAAAGCGCAGGACCTGCTTCTAAAGACGAAGAATTTAAACCGGTAATTGGGCTGGTATCAGAAGATGTTGAAATACCGGAAATTAACCCCCCGAGCGAAAAAGGAGGGCAGATCCCCAATGAAGGAACTCCGGTGCAGAAGATTGAAGATGGGCAAGATACCTTAGTAGCCGGGTTGCCGGCCGAAGCAAATTCTCCATGGGGCGAAGAAGTGCAGGATTTGGACGAATCAAAGGTAGAATTTGATCCTTCGCAAGTGTCTGGAATTGGTGGAGTGGCAGGGGGAGATAATTTTACCAGCGAAAAGCCTGAAGATTTTACACCCAAGCAAACCGCCCATCCTCATTTCCAGGTGCCGGAAGAAGTTATTGGATTGGATAATAGCGGAGTCAGTAACAAACCAAAAGATCCATTATCAATAGTTGGTGGAGCTGGTTCAGAAGCCAGTGGCGATCAAATACCGAAATACGAAAAAACAACAATGGGCAGAATTACAGTGGATAATGTCGAAACACCCCAAGAACCAGTAGCTCATACTGCTCAAAAAAGTAAAAGTGAGAATCCGGACGCCAAAAAGCCAAACGAATCTTCTGTGGCTGATGGATTTTGGGGAAATAGCAAATACCCACCGCATTTTATCAAAGAACCCGACAAAAGCCCTTCCGGAAGTGGAGAAGTACCAAATCATGCGTTAGTAAATAGTGAAGTGGAAAAACAAAGCAGTGAAGCGAATGAAACGAGTAAACCTTATAAACCCCCATCTCTAGAATTGATAGGGGATGCAAAGGAAGAGCGGGGAACAGACCAAGCGAAATTGTCAGGTATGGGAACCAAACAGAATGCCGATTCAAATAATGCCGCATTACACGAGCCTTCTCATCTTCATCCAAGCGTGGATGCGGTATCCGCGCCAGATCATGAGACAAATCCGCATGGTGAACTGAATTCCGTAGCTACTATGAGTCAACAAGAAACACCAAGTGATAACGCAACTTCAGCATCGGCGGAATCACTTAAACCAAACAACGCGGCTACCCCCGGTATAAAGTCCAAACAAGCGCCGATATCAGTAGAAGTGGATAGGCTCATGCCACAAGATCCAAAAATGACTTTTTGGCAGGCATTTGTGTTTACTTTAAGGTCGTTTTTTCGAAGAAAATCGGCGAATAATCAAGAACAATTGACAGTAAGAGATATTGAGCCGGAGAAACCACTAAATTCAATGTCTGATCCCAATTCAAGCCACTTGCATCACTTGGCAGAAGAACATCAAAATAAACCCGATGGAGCGGAAGAGCTACCCAAGGCAGCTTAAAATTTAGCAGGGGATAAAATATAAACAAATGAACGATTATTATTCACAAACTTCGTCAACTCCGGAGTTACCCTTGTGGTTGTATTTGATTGCAGGAGCTTTTTTGGCATGGCTTACATATTTTGTGTATAAAAAAATTCGCTATCACTATATCAAAGCAAACCAACTTAAAGTCGCTAAAGATTGGTTGATGTACGAAATTTGCGTGCCTAAAGCCACCCATACAAATGAAGACGATCAACGTAAAGATTTTAGAGAGATGCTTGCTGTTATTGAGCCTTTTTATGCCTCGCTTGACTCGATGTTTTCCCATGATTTAGCTAAAAAAATCACTGCTCAAGATCATATATCGCTAGAATATATCGCCAAAGACGGTAAAATTCATTTTTTTGTCGGCTGTCCAAAAAAATTATCGGAAATTGTGGAAAAAAATTTGTTGGCGCAATATCCGGAAGCGCAAGTTAAAGTATCACATAGCTACTCAATTTTTCCAAACAAACCATTGGCTATAGAAGTAAGGGTGCTTGGGTTAATCAAAAAATACATATTTCCCATTCGCACCTATCGTGCCTTAGAAGAGGACCCGCTTAATGCTATCACCAATTCACTATCAAAACTCGGAGAGGATGAATTGGCGGGCATTCAGATTTTGATGCGGCCGACTTCCGGAATGTGGAGGATTGCAGTTGAAAAAGCAGCGTACAATATTCAGCAAGGCAAAACAGTTATGACTTCGAGCGGAGGGGGAGCGGTTAAAACCGTCAATTGGCTCTTTAATGCTTTGCACAATTTAAAAACAGCCAACAAGGACGAGGCGAATAAAAATGAGTTTTATAACCCTCAAAATCCTTATAAACAGACACCAATGCAGGAAAATCAAGTTAAAATGCTGGGTGAAAAAGCTTCAAAATTGGGTTTTGAAGCTCAAATCAGAGTGGTATCTGTTGCAAAAAACAAGCTTGAGGCGGAGCAAAATATTAAAGAAATTGTTTCGGCTTTTAGCCAATTTAATAACCCGGACTCAAATGGGTTTTACTCCGGCGGTACGCACAAAGGCGAGGAACTGGTTTGTTACGTCTACCGAATATTTTCCCATAAAAAACGTTGGATTTTAAATACCGAAGAGGTGGCTTCAATTTTTCATTTGC
>CAYNIX010000088.1:0-3753 GCA_964397535.1 uncultured Candidatus Saccharibacteria bacterium
CGGTGCAGGCTATATCAATTGAATAACGTAGTCTCAATAAAGAAGTTTCAACCAAGAATGATGGATTGATCGCCAGCCGGAATATATTGCCTAATTCTCATAATTCAATTTTTAGGGGAGGGGAAAATAAGTTTAGCGGGATCATTTATTAGTTTCTGGTATGGTAGGGGTCTTTTTTTGGTGTTTAAATACATTAAGGCGTCTTACGTTGTGACAGCCGATTTTTTTAGTGTTAAAATTTGTCTTTCTACGCTTTTTGCACCTTGGAAGAGAGACAGCATCGGTTATGACGGCATGACTCTTGGACAGCGCTTTAATATTTGGGCTCTCAATCTAGCTTCAAGATTTATTGGGATGCTGGTGAAATTAGCGACGATATTTGTTTATTTGCTCGGATTGATAATCCAAACCGTGTTCTGGTTGGCTGTGCTTGCGGTTTGGCTTGCCTATCCTGTGGTTTTAGTTTATTTACTATATAAAGTGATTAACCCGAGTTGATTGACTGGTAACATAATGGATTTAAAGAATGTTAAAATTGAATCCGGGGGCACCATTGTCGGAGAGGCCGTAGAGATTGAGCGATTTATTAGCACAATCTGGGTTCGTGTTTTGCTTATTTTACTCTGGATAGCAGGCTTTGCCTCTTTTTTAATTATTGTTTTGTATCAAATATCTTATATCGAAACGGAACAAATAGTCTTACGCTTGTCATATTTTGCTCTGGCTTTGTGGCTTTTTTATCTGGCGATAAGATTCTATTATTTAGTCCAAATTAAGCATTTAAAAATAGATGATATTACAAAAGTATTAGATATTATTACAAAAGGTGGGGAAGTTAATCTTTTTAATTATTTCTCGATAAGTTTTGCAAAAAGTTTTAGCTGTGCCCGGAATAAATCAAAAGGTGAAGTAAACGCCAGAGCCTTAATTGAATGTATGCTCAAATCTACGGATATGCACTTCATTTTTGCCCGCATCGGCTTTAGCCAGGACTCAATTACACAGTATCTTGATTCGGATAAAACTGATATTGATGTAAAATCTGTTTTGGTTCGCGCTCTTTCAATTGCGGCTTCGGAAAAACATCATCGTATCGAAAGTGGTGATGTGTTTGTGGCGTTTTGCGAAAAAAGTAGAGCAATGGCAAGTTTTTTAAGCGATGCGCACCTGGAGGTTAGTGACGTGGCAAACATTGTTTATTGGCATACGCATGTTATCAGGAGACAAAATAAATATAAGAGAAGGTTATTTGATCCGGATGATCTGGCACTTTCCGGAGGGATCGGGCGAGATTGGGCTTATGGATTTACTCCGCTTCTTAAACAGTTTTCTTACGATCTAACCATGTCCATGCGCCAGTCGGCCCAAAGCCTCGAAGTTATCGGCCATGAACGTGAAATTAGCCAAATCGAAGAAGTGTTAACCCGACAAAAAGGGGGGAATGCGCTGCTTGTAGGAGAGGCGGGAGTTGGTAAAAAAACCTGCGTTTTAGGATTCGCAGAAAGAGTAGCCAGGGGCAGAAGTAAAGGGGAATTGAATCGTAAACATATCTTAGAGCTCGATATCGAATCACTACTTTCTTCTTCACACGGCGCCAATGAGGTCACCCAGAGGATTGTTGAAATAATGAGCGAAGCCTCGAGCGCAGGCAACATTATTTTATTTATCGAAAATATTGATAACCTTTTTAATTCCGAAGCGGCCGGCAGTATCAATGCCAGCGAGGTTTTATTGCCGTTCTTGGAAGCTAGTGAACTTGGTTTAATCGGAACATGCGACCTTGCTGCGTACAATCGCCATATTGTCGGCAATTCCGCTCTGTCCCAGAGGCTTACTAAAATTGATATTGAGGAACCGAACAGCGAGGAGATGATTAGAATTTTAGAGGATGTTGTTCCCAATATTGAATATCACACTAAAAGTTTGATAACCTATGCCGCAATCAAGCGCACCATAAAAAATGCCGGCAAGTATATTTTAAATTTGCCAAATCCTGAAAAATCCATAAATCTCTTAGATGCCGCAACCGCCCGGGCATCTTCTCAAAGGGGTGCCACAATTATTACCGAAAATGATATTGATGCCTATATTTCTGAAAAATATGAGATTCCGGCTGGTGAAGCGGGTTTGGATGAAAAGCAGAAATTACTCAATTTGGAAAATATCATGCACAAGAGAGTTATCGGCCAAAATGAGGCAATTTCGGCTATTTCGAATGCGTTAAGGCGGGCCAGGGCGGGAGTAACTGAAAGCCAAAAACCAATCGGTTCTTTTCTCTTTTTAGGCACAACCGGTGTAGGAAAAACGGAAACCGCTAAAGCCCTGGCGGAAGCTTATTTTGGTTCAGAAGAGCGTATGATCCGATTTGATATGAGTGAGTATCAAAACAGGCCGGATATTTATAGGCTGATCGGGTCTAATTTGGGATCAGAGGAAGAACCGGGCGTACTTACTTCTTCCGTACAAGAACATCCTTTTTCATTGATATTATTTGACGAGCTCGAAAAAGCCCACCCTGATATTTTAAATTTGTTTTTGCAGATATTGGATGAAGGCCATCTTACCGACGGTATGGGGCGAAAAGTTTCCTTTAGTAATTCAATTATTATCGCTACCTCTAATGCCGGATCCAGTCTTATCAAGTCGGCCATGTCGGGGGGAGTTGAGTATGAAGCGATACAAAAACAGCTCCTGGATTATGTAATAGATCAAGGAATTTACAAGACTGAATTAATCAACAGATTTAGCGGGGTTATAGTCTTTTCGCCGCTTGATATAAATCAAATTACGGAAGTCGCCGGCTTAATGACTAAAAAATTGGCTTTTGATCTTGAAAAAAACAAGGGAGTCAAACTAGAAATTGCCCCGGAAGCCCTAAAAAAGCTTGCAGAGTGGGGCTATGATCCTGTCATGGGCGCAAGGCCTATGGCGAGGGTTATTCAGGAAAAAGTTGAAGATATAATTGCTAAAAAAATTCTTTCTTCAGAAATTAAAAAAGGCGATTTTTTGAGCATTAATTTAGATGATCTTTCCGGCTAACAATATGATATTTTTAATAATATTATCTGGCCGCCGTCACTAAAAGGCGGTTTTTTTGTTAAACTGAAGCAATCAATACAAGTTTTAAGTGTGGATAATTTAACTCTATGAATAACCCGTGTGGGAGATGATAAATAACAAAAACGAAGCTGGAAAAAAACATCCGAAAATGGTAAAATTTAAGAGTAGAACAGCAAATACCTAAAAAGATTAGAGCATTGTTTTTGAGGGGTATTCTGAAAGGTAACAGGAGGATAAAAATCTTCTTTAGTAATTTTGTAAATGGCCTCAAGACCATGGTTTTTGGTGTGGCTGATAAGATTCACCTTGTAGGTAAATATCCGACCTCTCGCAAAGAACATAGCAACTTTTTTGAATCTATTTCGGATAAAATTTCAAAACCCAGGAATGACAGCGGGGTTTTAGGCCAAAATGCTATCGCAAGCGAAAGCATACCCCGCAACACGCCCCCTCATTCGGATGAAAAAAGTATCGAGCAAAACAATATAGGCACAAAAACCGACATCGAAGAAATTTCACCAAATCTTGGCGCTATCGATACAGAAGAAAAAAGCAGTGATAACTTAAAACAAGAACCAAATCAACAATCCCCAAAAAACTGCGGGGAAAGAAGTTTGCAGGACTTAATAGCACTTAAATTTACCGCGATACGGGAATTTTTTGTTCGAGCGTATAGTATTATCTGCCGGGCTA
>CAYNIX010000089.1:0-3689 GCA_964397535.1 uncultured Candidatus Saccharibacteria bacterium
ATAATATTTGTCATGATGACAAACGTTTCTAAATATGCTTGTAGCGTGTCTAATAAAATCCCTGCTCTTTATTTTCAGTCCTATTAAGATAAGTTAAAAGAGATATGTTTTTTCCCCCATATCCAACAACAAATTTTTACAGTTCACTATAAAGATTATCAGAAAATATAAGCAATTCTTTTCCCTGCTTTGACCTGTCCGCATGATAGTTTAAATTAAATTCTATCTGTTTTCTCTGTGAATATAGCTGCCTTATCGTTTCAACATTATCATAGGATAATAACCAATTTAACTTTATTTTCTTATTTAAATAATCAGCTAAAGCTTGATGATCTTTAATTGAATAGTGGTTTAAGTATAGCATACTAGCTTTATTTACATAGGGTGGATCTAAATAAATAAATAAATTTTTGTCATACTTTATATCTTTCAATAACGATATTCCATCATGATTTAATATCTTTATCCTATTTTTATACAATCCAATATCGGATATTCTCTGAACAAGATCATTTTTATTAAAGCGTGCGTCAATTTTCCATTTGCCTGTTTGTCCATAGCCACCAATAGGCCCACCAGTTAATATCCCGGATCTGTTTGTTCTGTTAAGATAGAATGTAGCAAAGCCTTTATCAAACAAATTCATTGAGTTACTATGATAAATTTCTTTTTGATTACGCCATTCTTTTATTGATAAATCTATTTTATGAATAGTATCAACAAATCTCTGAGTTTCATTTAAAACTGCATACCAAAATGAATATATTGCCTTGTCGTAATCGTTAATAACTATAGAATCGACATGCTCATTAAAAAGCAAATTAAGTGCAGCACCCGAACCACCGGCAAATGGCTCAAAATATCTACAATTTTCAATTTCATTTTTACTGATCAAACTACTAATAAAATCAGACAGACAAGCCTTGCCGCCAGGATACCTAAGTGGGCTATAATGCTTTGATGGCGTTTTAATAATATTCATATCAATTGTTCGGATTAATAAATATCTTGATTAATGGCTCCAACCTTGCCCAAATGGCACGAACTTCTGGTTCTGTCGATACCCAATGCTGATTGTGATTTATCATGTTCATTCGCTGCAGTGAATGTGGTTTGGAATAATCACTATTTATCTGATTGATTAGTTGCTTTAAATGTGGATCACTAATTAAGGTGCAAGAGTCTAAAAATAAGTGGCTGAGCATCTCATGTAATGTTGGAGTTTGGCCATGTCTTTTAACTTTTTCATATTCATTTTTTTCTTTAAGAAAGAAAAGTAACGAACATTCAAAAAAGCTACGTAAAAAATCATGGGTGGCATTTGGAAACTTACGAACAGGCAAGTCGTGCAGTTCATCATAGAAAATTTTCAACGAAGAGCTATCAATTTTAAAAGGCATTTTGCTGGAAGCAAATAATCCGGAAAGTGTTTTGTTACTGGAATCTTTTTTGCTTTTATTAGCCACTCGGGCAGGAATTTCTTCTTTAATCTTTTTGGCTGTAAATGAACCTTTTTTTGATTTGTCAGGTTTTTTGTCCGATGGGAAATTGTTTAAATATTCTTGCTTTTGGGAACTGGAGTTGTATTTACGTGAATCAATAACTCCTGTCGCAACATCTTCAACGAGAACTTGATATCCTTTTTTAAATTCATCAAATGGTATCTTACCAAGTACCTCACCATTACTTTTAAATTCTATTCCAAAAAATTCCCTAACGTTATTATCACTATACATTCTTTCAAGATTAGTTATGGGAAATTTTCGTTCATCATGAATAGTGCTTTCAATTTCTTCATTTGAATATTTAATTGATTTTGCTAATTTGTGCATATCTAACATACGTATAAATTTAATTATATCATGCTCAGGAAAATCAGAAATCAATTGGTCAATTGTCCTTCCGTTATCCATTTGACTTTTATAAAAATACGCTTGCCTTAACGGTTTCCATGATTTTCGCAAATTAATTGTATGTTTATTTGCTATTAATATTGTTGCATCCTCACGGCTAGGTGCCATAACCACTTTAATTTTTGAAAAATTACCGCTTTTTATTGCAGAAAGTCGAGTTTGAAATGCAGGAACAATTTCCGGAGTATTTAATGCTTTCAATGCGGCTAGGCGCCTATTTCCTTCAATTACAACAATCTTATTATTTTCTTTAGTTACTATAGGAAATTCATCAGGAAATAATCCATAACGCATAATGCTTTTTGCTATTTCAAAAGCATCTTCATTCATAAATAAATCTTGGATTAATGCATTTTGATTTTTCAGAGTTATAGGAATACGAATATTCTTTGAATCTAGAAAGACATCCTGGACATTATAATCTTCAATTGGCCAATTCATATTTCCTCCGAGTAGTTTATGCTTATGACATAATAAGTCCCCAATTATTTTCTCTCTTCTTAAAACAAACGCGCACAAATATACTCGTAATTTCTTTTATTTCAATCATTTTTCCTAATACTTTTTATTTTACTCGATAGCCACTTTTTTGCACTTAATAGAAATTTATCATAGGAAGGCCAAAATGAACCATGATCTGATTTATTTAGATCTGAATCTCTGATATTCAACGTTTTTTTCCAGCCAATAGGCTACCAAGTGACAAAGTCAGTCGTCCATGGTTCTTCCCAGCATGGCGCAATCGGGGGCACTGGCCCCCTATTGCCGTAAAGAGGTTACAGCGAAGCTTTCTTTGGTGCTCTCAGCACCTCGATCATGATTTTTCCCCAATCATGTAACTTCAAATCAGCATAGGTCTTGAATAACATACCTTCCTTTGTACGGAAAAGTTTTTTAGGATCCCGATCGTCAACCGAATTGTCATAACCATAAGCCCTGTCAACCAGAGACATCGCTATCGAACCGTTGGCTATGGAGTGTTGATAACGCGAAATGATCTTGCTGATAGGAACGTCATGCCCGCCATCCATAACACGTCTGGCAACGCGGGCAGCATTGATTTGCGGATTGTCGGTGCCGATAAAAAAAAAGCGGATGAAAAAATCCGCTTCTTTTACTCTTTTAATGAAATCAAGTTTGTCGGGCGCTGAAAATACCGATTCAATCAGCATGCTTCTTCTTTCTCTCAGGCATTCCTCGCGCAATGACTGAGCGCGTATAACTGCCTTTTTAACTGCGTCTGGAGAATTCCAGTCCCCGAATTCTTTCTTGGCAATCTCATCGGGATTTATAAAGACACATCCTGCAGACCAGTCGTGCCGCAACACCTGATTGGTGAAAGTTGTTTTACCGGATCCGTTTGGCCCGGCAATAACAATCAATTTTGGCCTAAGATCTTTTTTTATCATTAGCAATAAATGTTGTTCGCGCGGACTCAATTTCCTTACGCAAACTATTTTTTATTCTTTCTTTCTGTTCGATGGTCTGCGCTCTTACCCGGTCGCCAAACGCGCTTGTAATTTCGTTCAATTCCTTATCGGATAATTCACGAAGCCGCCGGGAATCTTTCACGGGTTTTTGCCTGGATGTCATTGTTTTTTATCTACCTCCTGAAATTTCAGAAGTTTTTATTTATATTTTTGCGACATTTAGACTTCACTGTCAAGAATATCTTTGTTGACGACATCATTCAACCTGCAAGTTCCAGCCCTCTCTCAAACCCGGCCAGATTCAGTTCCCGGTTCTTATCATTGGATACCTTCGCGATTGCCTTGC
>CAYNIX010000090.1:0-3688 GCA_964397535.1 uncultured Candidatus Saccharibacteria bacterium
TACTAATTACTTATGAGCTAAATTACTAATTTTCATCATGTATTATTGCCTTTTAGCTTAATTCTGTATTCTGTATCCTGCATTCTGTTTTATTCTTGATACTTAATACCTGACACTTTTTTATTACACGTACTAATTACTAATCTACTAAAATACTAATTTTCTGTATTCTGTATTCTGTCTTTCAACTTTATAAAGTTTATAAACTTTTCACTCTACAAACTTTCCCCTATAAACTATAACCTGTAACCTAAAAACTATAAACTCAAACCTGTTTTTTGGCTTTTGACTTTTAACTTTTGGCTTTATAAATTTTCCCCTATAAACTGTAACCTAGAACCTATGTTTGTTGCTTTATACTAGATTTTATCCAACAGCCCTTCCGGTATGTGATCGATAAATCGCGAGGGCGGATTGCTCTGAAATCTGCCATAAAGATTTCTCTCAAAAGAGTAAAGCAGATAAAGTCTCTTTTTAGCACGCGTAATCCCCACGTAGCATAACCTCCGCTCCTCTTCCATTTCGTTTTGATCCATCATCGAGCGCGAATGCGGGAATATACCCTCTTCCAGTCCTGTAATAAACACAGTGTCAAACTCCAAACCTTTAGCCGAATGCAAGGTCATGAGCGTCACCGCATTGCTTCCGCTATCATAATTATCCATGTCCTGTATCAAAGCCACCCGCTCTAAAAAGGCTTCTAGTCCCGGAGACGAGGGATCCCTTTGGGACTGCGAGCTATTAGCTTCTAGGTCAAATTCTTCTTCCCCACTTTCTACTTTCAACTTTCTACTTTCAACTTGTTTTGGAATTGATTCAGCTACGCCTATCAATTCCAAAACATTTTCCCATCTTCCTTCCCCCTCCGCTGTGCCGTCCAACAAATATTTTTTATAGCCGCTTTTTACTGCAACGTGCTGTATTAAATCACCTAGCTCCATATCCTCCGCCGCCACTCGAATCTCCGCCATCATTTTCAGAAAATCAAGCAATTTTTTTGGAATTTGATAATTGGAATTTATTTGATTATTGATAATTGATAATTGATAATTACTTAAGGTTTTTTCTCCAATTCCCCTTGACGGAGTGCTACAGGCTCTACTTAAAGATTCAAAATCATTGAGATTAACCACTAAGCGCAAATAGGAGATAATATCTTTAATTTCCTTGCGCTCGTAAAACCGTACACCGCCAATCACGCGATAGGGAATATTTATGTGCATAAAAGCCTCTTCCAAAGCCCGTGACTGGGCATTCGTCCTATACAGCACCGCAAAATCATTATAATTACTATTACCTTTTTCCTTTAACTTTTCGCCTCGCATTAGAGATGAAATCTCTAATGCGATAAATTCCGCTTCATCTTTTTCATTTAGAGCCTGATAAACTGTAATCGGACAGCCTGCTGATGCTTCGGTCCACAGCGCCTTATCGGTGCGATTTTTATTGAATTTAATAACTTCGTTGGCGGCGGACAAGATGGTGTCGGTAGAGCGGTAATTTTGCTCAAGTTTAATAACACAAGCACCCGGCCAATCGCGCTCGAAATTTAAGATATTGCGAAAATTAGCCCCGCGCCAACCGTAAATCGCCTGATAGTCGTCTCCCACCACCATAATATTCCCATGTTTTTTGGCCAGTAGTTTTACCCATACGTATTGAGCTTGGTTGGTGTCCTGATATTCATCAATAAGAATATATTTAAATAATTCCTGATACTTGCTCAAAATTTCAGTGTGATTTTGAAAAAGTTCGACGCATTTCATAATTAAGTCATCAAAATCAAGCGCATTAGCGGCTTTCAAATATTTTTCGTAGGCCGTGTAAACCTCGGCAACCACTCGCTCCATGGGTGAATTTATATATTTTTTATATTCGCGCTCATCAATAAGTTCATTTTTGGCGCCGCCGATAAAATAGCGTACGGCATCCGGATTGTAAACTTTGGTATCTATTTTTAGCTCCCGCATCACCCGCTTTACCACCGCTTTCTGGTCGGAATCATCATAAATCGTAAAATTGCTTTCGTAGCCGAGGTTTCTAATTTCTCGGCGTAAGATTCGCACACAAATAGAATGAAAAGTACCTAACCATGGAAGTTTCACTTCCATAAAATTCAAAGCACTAAACTCTAAATCCGAAGTAATATCAAAATCAGAAATTTCTAAATTTGAAACATTTGAATTTAAATTTTGTTTAGAATTTAGTGTTTTGGATTTAGGATTTGAAATGAGTAATTTGGCCACCCTTTTACTCATTTCTTCTGCCGCTTTATTGGTAAATGTCACCGCCAATATATTGAATGGAGAAATTTTCTTTTCGCGAATCAAATAAGCAATTCGATGTGTGAGTGCCTTGGTTTTACCACTCCCCGCCCCGGCTAAAACTAAAACCGGTCCCTCCGTCTGGAGCACTGCCTCTTTCTGCTCTTTATTTAAGTCCTCAAAAATATTCATTAGCCAAATTGGACCAATTAGCCTAATAAGACCGATTGGGATTCTCTTTCTTCTTCTCTAGCCTTTTCTTAAATAAATTTTCCGAATAGCCACCTTCATTAACAAACTTATTCTCGAGCGAGTGTGTCATGTTGTCGAGTAGATAGTTTTCTTTCGAAATTAATGTAATCATTAGGTTGGCAAAATTCTCCGGATTATCAGCCCACCCACTCAAATTTGGCCAATTTTCCCTCTTGGACATATCATCTGCTATCTTTGCTCTCCTTACTGCTCCCAATCTAACATCATCTTTTGCCCAGCAAGATAAATTCCTAACTCTCAAAAAATCCCTGTAATCTTCGAGCAGTTCACCGAAGGATGCACGCGCCACTCCTGTAAGCTTAATATTCATCTTTAAACTTTTTTCTAAAGATCCTTCCACGATATTTTGTTTGCCGCTCCGAGATGCCTGCTGCATTTGTTCTATGGTACGTCGGTCCCTCATTGCATCCAAAAACTGACGACAAAATTGCTCATTCAAATCAAAGATCAACACAGCTTGCTGATATACTATAAGGTTTTGGTAGCCTCCAGCCATAGCTACATATTAAACCAATTTGTCCAATTGGTCTAATCAGACAAATTTGACTAATGATGTCTTAGGGGAACTGTTCCCGATACAAACGAAACAAAAAAGCTCATCTTGTTGATGAACTCTTTTGACTGGGTGCAATATAGTAGTCAGCTTATCGGGAACAAATATATTTTAAATTATTGCCCGGTGACATATATTACACCCATGAGAGGTAGCGCAAACGGCTTTTTTAAGTCTTTGTGTTATCCCTTATCCCCCTTAGGGGGACAAAAGAAGTTTTTAAGACCTTATCTCTCATTTAAATTCCTACCTTTTTAAAGTACTTCTTTGTTTTTCTGTTTCTCTGTTTTTCAGTATTTATGTGTTGTTTGGCAGGAATGAGCTGGGAGGAAAATAACTAAATCTCATATTTTATGTATTTGAATCATTTTCCTTTGGAAGAGTTGGGAAGGCCCCTCCTATACCCCATCTCACTCATGCAAAATGCCCTCTTTCGGAGGGCATTTTGCAGCTATTAGTTTTTAGCTTTTAGCAATATTCTTCCCTCCCAGGAAAAGCAATCTAAGTTTTTAATGTCCCATCTGCCGTGCCCCTCGTAGCTCGTAGAGCATAGTGGGGTGTTAATCCGTGTAAGCGATCCGCGTCGGAATCACCTCTT
>CAYNIX010000091.1:0-3676 GCA_964397535.1 uncultured Candidatus Saccharibacteria bacterium
TTTTTGAATTATCGAAAATTACTTAGCCTGATGGACAAACACAATTTTCATACCACCATTGCTTTTATACCATGGAATTATAATAGGACTGATGAAAAAATTGCCGCACTATTTAGAGAGAGGCCAGATCGTTTTAGCTTGTGCGTTCATGGATGCGACCATACAAAAGGTGAATTTGGATCAAAAGATGTTATTTCTTTGGATTACATAGTGAAATTGGCAACATCAAGAATGGTGGAACACAAGAAAAGAACTGGTATAAATTTTGATCGGGTCATGGTCTTTCCTCAAGGAATTTTTTCAAATGAAGCGCTTGAAGTTTTAAAAAGAAACGGCTACCTAGCGGCTGTAAATACAGAGGCAATGCCGGTAACTGGTGCCATGTCTTCCAACTTGCCATTTTATTTAAGGTATACTCCTGAAAGTCTTGCCGGTAGAGTTTTCAATCCGACATTTGTTGTTTTACATCATGATTACCTTAAAAAAGGTTATGAAAAACTAACAGATTTTGTTGACCAACTAAATGCTCGATCAAAAAATATTAAGTGGGACAGCCTAGGAAACATAATTGATAATTATACATCATCTAATGAAGTCCAACTTCATATTCCGGAAGTCCATGATTTGAGTGGATTGGAATTTCACGGTTATAAAAAAACCATAAAAATTTGCATGCGACGATATCTGTCTGAGTTCAGAGATAATTATCTTTCCAAAAATGACCTTTTATTAAATTATGTAGAGAAATTTAAAACTGCAATAAATGCATGACAACAAACTTTAAAATATTATTAAAAATCATCGTCAGGGCTTAATACTCATAGAATGCTTATAATTCAGAAAACAACAGAGAACCTTTTGGACTATTGTTGCAAAAATAAGTGGGCTGGAGATGATCCTTACGACGGCTTAAACAGTCGCGTTTTTTCCAAAATGCCTTTTTTGCATAATAGAATTGGAAGGCTCATATTAACACAGTTTATGAAGCGTTCACCAATTAATTTACGGCGCATGCTGCTGGTACCAAAAGGTGAAAATCCAAAAGGTTTAGCTGTCTTTATTTCGGCTTTGCTTATTCTGCATGAAACAAGTTTACTTAAAGACGATGACACGATTCATTATTTATTGAGCCGGTTAGTAGAACTTAAAAGCCCGGGCGTACCTTATTATTGTTGGGGGTATAATTTTGATTGGCAGAGTCGAGACGGCTTTCTACCCAAATATGTTCCTAATATCATCTGTACAACTTTCGCAGGTAACGCACTTATTGATGCTTATACAAAATTGTCTGACGGAAAATACATGGATATGGCGATAAGTGCCGGAAATTTCCTTTTGGATGGTCTGAATATTACTTTATTTGATGACGGCATTTGCTTTAGCTATACACCGCTGGAGAAGGGTCAAGTGCATAACGCAAATTTGTTAGGTGCAGCTTTCTTGTCGAGACTATACAACATTACAGGTATAAAAAAATTTTTCGAGCCAGCTTTTCGAGCTGTTAGTTATTCGGCAAATCGTCAAAAAGAAGATGGTTCCTGGGTTTATGGCGAAGATAAAACACAAAAATGGGTCGATAACTTTCATACGGGATACAACCTTTGCGCTCTCAGGCACATAGGCCAATATTTAGGCATAGATGAATTTGAACCTCACATACATCGTGGATTTAATTATTACCGTAAACACTTTTTCCGGGATGACGGGGCTCCAAAATATTTTCATAATCGCGTTTACCCCATAGATATCCATAGTGTTGCCCAAAGCATTATAACCCTTTTAACTTTTAGAGATCTTGATGAGCATAATATCAAGATGGCCAATTCTGTTTTAGAATGGGCCATGGCTAATATGTGGGATAAACGAGGATATTTTTACTACCAGGTGACACCATACTATAAAAATAAGATATCATATATGCGCTGGTCCCAAGCCTGGATGCTGCTGGCGTTGGCGACACTAACAACTATAAGTAGATAACTGCCAGATGTCTTATGTTGTAATTCTACATGTCCTTACGTAGCTGTCAGGCCGATCAATCTTAACCCTATTTCAAACTCCTATGATTGAATGCATTTTTACAATTGATTATGAGATATACGGCAATGGCGATGGCTCACTGAAAGAGCTGATCTATGAACCTGCCTCCAAGCTAATCGATATATTTCTTAAACATAACGTACGTTTTGTCCCTTTTATTGAAGTGTCCGAATTGGAGCTTATTGAAATATATGCAACTGATCCGCTAATTGATTCGGTCAAACAACAGGTAAGATATTTTTATAATAATGGTTTCGAACTCGGACTGCATCTGCATCCCCAATGGTATAAAGCCCGCTATGAGGATGGAAAGTGGCAACTTGATTACAATGAATATAATTTATGTACACTGCCACCTGAACGCATTGAGCAGATTATCGATCAGGCATTAGCATATTTTCGAAACGTTTTATCTGAGCCCGGCTTCACACCATTATCCTTCCGTGCAGGCAATTGGTTGTTTCAGCCTACACAGCCGACTGCAAATGTTCTATCTAAAAATGGCATCAAAATTGACACATCTGTATTTAAAGGTGGTCTGCAGTATCAGCATCATTTGGATTACCGACCCGCACTTCGAAATGGATACTTCTGGAGATTTAAAGATGATGTTAACAAACCTGATGTAAGTGGGGAAATGCTAGAGTTTCCTATCTATTCAGAAATGGTTCTTCCGTGGAAGATGGCTACCAAGAAGCGCCTGGGTTTGCAGAAAAAGGCCGCAACAAACAGCAAAACCTTGCATGAAAAAATATATAAATTAATGAATATAGCCCGTCCTTTGCATCCATTGAAACTTGATTTCTGTCGTATGACTATAAACGAACTAATACATATGGTGGATAAGCTTATAAAAGTAGATCAGAAAGACACATTATCATTCAAGCCAATAGTAGCTATTGGGCATACAAAGGATTTGATTGATATAGAAACTATAGAGCATTTTTTATCATACTTAAAGCAGAAAGATATAAAGGTTGCAACTTTTAAAGAGGTATATAAAAAAATATGCGGATGCACGAAATAAATCGAGTGGTTTTAAATTAATGGTTAATATCTGTTACTATTATTAAAGCGGCAACTAAGTAGAGCCATACAAAGTTATAAATATAGGCACTTTGGGAAAGATATGGTGAGGTTTAATTACCAGCGTAATAATTTATCTCTATTGAGAATAGGCTAATCATAATGCATAAAATAGATGAGCTTTTAGACATCATTATAAGTAAGGTATTAAATCCGCATGTAAAAATGAAATTAAAAAAAATCCTCTGGATGGTTGTTTGTAATGTATACGTTATCCAGAATGTTAATGAATTTAAAATGGTTGAACCTGCAATTAATTGCTCATTTATACGTGTAACTTTAGATAATTGTCATCGGGTAGTTGACTTTAGGGAAGAGAACCGTATCACAGATTATAGAAATAAATTAACACGTAAAGAAATAGGTTATTTCGCCGAGCACAATGGGAAAATGATTGGTAGTGTATGGGCAACAATAAACAAAACAGACATTCCACTTATTGTACAAACAACTAAAAAGCTTATGTACAATGAAGGTCTGGTTCATGATAATGTAGTAAGTGAAAATTTTCGAGGTCTTCGGATAGGTCCATTTATGGAATCCAGTATGT
>CAYNIX010000092.1:0-3661 GCA_964397535.1 uncultured Candidatus Saccharibacteria bacterium
CGCTAAGTCCGGCGCTATCTTTGTCAATGCAGTTTTAAGTTCATTTTGTTGATTTGCCCCAATTTGGTGGATAACTGTATATCGCTCTAACAGTTCTTTGAGCATCTGCCAAACGACTTTGTTGATAGCGCTTGCCCCTTGGCTACCTCCGGTTATATAAATTATTTTTCTCGCAACTTTTTTATTTTGAATAATTGGAATATCTCGAATTATCATACCGGAATATTCAAATTTTTGATTATGTTCCGGATAATTCTCAAGCGGAAATGACACATAGGTCTTTTGGCTGTCTTTTGTGAATGATTTATTCGATAAACCCATCACAATATCGGATTCATGTATGAAGTAGGGAATCTTTAAAACCTTTGACCAAAATAACGTCGGTACCGCGTTGAATCCACCTTTTGAAAAAACCACGTCCGGCTTTAATAACATTAGAATATAAAGAGATTTCAAAGTTGCCAGAAAAAGTTTTATGCCTTGCCAGAAATTCAATATTGTAATTTTTCTGATAATTTTCCCTGAACTTATTTTTACTGTTTTAAAATTTACAAAAAGTTTTTTTTCTACTTCCGAACCGGAATGAATTATTGCAACTTCTACATTATCTTTGCTCGAAAAACCCAAAGCCAATTCCAAAACTGGAATGGCATGGCCACCGGTAGAAGAACTAATTAGTAATATTTTATGTTTTTTACCTTTCATCCCGTTTTTTGCACCTTATTCTTATTGTAATCACCGTATTTTGAGATATTTACTAAAATACCAGCCGCAGCCAGTAGAATCAATAGCGACGTACCCCCGTAACTGACAAATGGCAGCGGCACTCCAGTGAGTGGTAGCAAAGAAAGCATGGCACCGATATTAATAAATGACTGCCAAATTAGCCATGTGGTTATTCCTGTCGCTACAAGCGAAGAATAAACATCCGGAGCATGTTTTGCAACCCTAAATCCTCTGATCCCAATAAAACCGATAAACAGTAAAATTAATGAAGCCCTTAAAAAACCTAATTCTTCACAAATTATAGCAAAAATCGAATCTGTGTGAGCCTCTGGCAAATAAAGATATTTTTGCATACTTTTGCCAAATCCCAAGCCAAATAACCCTCCTGATCCAACGGCAATTAAGGCGTTTCTAATGTGATAACCGCTGCCAAGCGTGTCACTTTCGGGATTAAGAAAGGTCATAAAACGCTGAAGGCGATACGGCTCCAATTTTACTGCAATATAAAATAACACTGCAGCCAAGCCCCCACCCAAAGCCAAATTTGTCATAGAAGCACCCGCTATCAAATAAATTGCTCCGGCAATTCCGATAAAAACGGACAGTGTGCCAAAATCACGCTGCAGAAGCATTAATACAGCAATGACTGACATAAAAATAAAAAAGGTTAGCGATTTTGTTTCAAATTTTTTTTTCTTTTGATTTGCAAACCACCCGGATAAATAAAATATCATTGTCAATTTGGCTAATTCAGAGGGCTGGAAAGTCTGGCCGGCTATGGCAATCCAACGAGTAGAAGACCTCTCTGAATCGTGCCCAAATAGTAAGGGCAATATTAATAAAACAATTGTTGCTAGTAGCATATATTTGGAATTTTTCATCCAGAATTCATAATTTATAGCTTGAAAAATAAACCAAACTACCAAACCTATTCCCACCCAAATTAATTGTCTATTTAAATAATATTTATCAGTTTCACCATTGGTTACCTGCAATGAATAGTACTTTGAGACCGAATAAATTGCAATCAAACCAAAAAGAACTAAAGCAAATATTGCTAACGCAAGAAGATAATCGGGTCTCTTTTTTCTCAAGTCACCTCTCATAAAACTTGATCTTTGTTGGATTTTAATTTAATCATATTTTTAAATTTATCTCCCCTGTCCTTGTAATTTTTAAACATATCAAAGGAAGCACAGGCTGGAGAAAAAAGCAAAATATCTCCTCTCTCGGCTTGATAAAGCATGCTATCGACAGCATTTTCCAAATTTTCTCCTGCTTCAACAATATTTCCGATATAGCCGTTATCAAGCAAAGATTGTTTAATTTTTGCCGCCTCATTTCCTATCAAGGCTACGGCTTTAACATTATTTTCTGTAATCTCTTTAGAAAACGAATTAAAATCAGCTCCCTTACTGCTACCGCCCAATATTAATAATTTCGGATTATTAAATGATTTTACGGCAGCTAAAGTGGGCGCCGGATTTGTAGCAAACGAATCATTAAATATTTTGACGCCGTCAATGTCACAAACATATTCTAGCCGGTGTGGTAAGCCCCGAAACGATTTGATTCCTTCCCGAATACTTTGAATACCGGCTCCGGCCAAATAAGAAACCAGTGCCGCGGCTGCAATATTTTCTAAATTATGAAGTCCAAATATTTTTACCTCTGACTCATCGCAAATAATTTGTTCTGTGCCGTTAATGTTTAATACTACTTCATACATTTTCCTATCTTCTGTCATCATCGAACGAACAAAGGCCCCCTGGTCAACAAACTTCCTTGAAGAAAAATAATAAACTTTTGCTAGAGTGTTTGCGCTGAACTCAAAAGAAGTCAAATAATCGATATTTATAACGGCAAAATTACTTTTGTTTTGAAATTTTACTATGGGAAGCTTTGCATCAAAATATTCTTTATCGTTTTTATGATAATCAAGATGATCGGAAGTAATGTTTAAAACGCAAGCAATATCAGGACTTTTGTGAAGGTCTTGGAGTTGAAAACTTGAGAGCTCCAAAACGACCACATCGTTTTGTTTAATTTTGCCGATCAAATTTATCGCACTCTCGCCAATGTTGCCGGCCAAATAAACATTTTTTGATTTTTTATCAAAATCCTTTTTGAGAATTTCATATATCAGTGAAGAAGTTGTGCCCTTTCCCTTAGTGCCGGTCACGCCGATAATTTTAGCGGGACATAAATCAAAAAACAATTTGATCTGGCTTGAAATTTGAGTGCCAAGCATTTCTGCATCCTGAATCTCTGATGAATAATATTTGACTCCGGGTGAACGAAATATAACTTCAAATTTATCTAAATTTTGCATGTAGTCTTTGCCAAAAATCGTTTTATAATCGGGTACTTTTAAAATTTTTCTAAAGATTTGCGCTTGTTCATGACCCAAATTGTCAATTATTTCTTGCTTTGACTTTGCATCCAGCAAAGTAACATCTTTGCATTTCCCAACTAAAAAATCCGCCATAGCCAAACCTTCTATGCCCACACCCAAAATGGCAACTTTTTTTGAAGCTAACTCATTTAGTTCCATAATCCTATTTTATCCTATTATCGCGGACAATTAAACAATATCTTTTTGAATTGTTTTAACCCTTACCAACCAGCGCGATCATTAAACCCAGTGCCGCTGACACGGCTCCTATCACCCAAAATCGCATGGTAATTTTGTATTCAGGCCAACCGATTGCTTCCAGGTGATGGTGCAACGGTGAAGAAATAAATACTTTTTTGCCGTTTCTAAGTTTTTTAGAAATCTGTTGAATAAGATAACTTGCTCCTTCGATGGAAAATACCGAGGTAATAATAAACAAGGGAATAATTGTATTTGTGAGCGCCGCAATGACCCCGAGTGTCATGCCCAGAGCCATCGAACCGGTGTCTCCCATAAAAAATCTGGCCGGTGGGATATTGA
>CAYNIX010000093.1:0-3508 GCA_964397535.1 uncultured Candidatus Saccharibacteria bacterium
CTAGCATTTTTTAGCAGGCAGATCACCAGATTTTAAAAACTCTTTTTTAAGCTCCTGAACTTCATTTAACCGCTCTAAATACGGTAAAACCTGCAAATAATCATATTCAACATTAAATATTTTAAACTGCTGTGTATTTTTATCCTCTGCCAGTATAAAGCCCCTTTTAATCCCTAAAAAGTGCATATAAAGCTGTATTTGTTTTTGCCCTTCTGGATGAGAGTTAGCTTTCTGAAATGCAAAAGTATTCATGGATTTAATTTCTACTACATATTTTTTATGATTTAGCTGTATAACAGCATCAGGAGTAAAATAAAGTTCATATTGATCATTAAAATTCCTGGCCTCTATTTCTGTCGCCAAACCTGATTTAACAAATAAATTCTGCCATTTTTCATGTATGGACTGACCTGCTGCAAATATCCTTAAAAGGTCAACAGGTAAAAGCTGGCCCTGGTTCTGTTCAAATAACAGGCTCAAAACTTGCGCTCTGTAACAAAATTCTTTATCCGATTTTATAATACTGCTGGCGTGTAAACCTGCCCTTTTTTCGTCTGTGTGGTCCCGCAAATAAAAAAGCTGGTCCAATGTACGCCTGATTAAAAGCCCCTCAAGGCTATCATTGTTCTGTTTTGGGCCTCTGCCCCTACCTTTACCCTTGCTTTCGTTGTCGGGCATTTTAGACCCCTTTGAATCAACCTTCAACTGACTCTCAATAGCTGCTTTTAATGACATTTTAAATCCTCCTACAAAACAAAGAGCCGGGATAAACCCGGCCCTCTGGCAATTTAAATTTTATTTTTCAAAGTTTTCGTTTAATAAACGGTCTACATCATCAGCATTTAAATTTTGGCCTGTTATAGCGTTCCATGCTGCCAAAATAAAATTCATTGAGTAGTCTGTTTCTATCAAGGTTAAGGCCCGTTCACCTGTGGGAGAATATACTGCCAAATGTACAATCATATCATCAGGATTTTTAGAAAGAACATCGGCCATACATAAGATTGTTAGCTTGTGGCCGTTTCCCCTTGATAAAAATGTTTCAAAAACACCCATCATTTTCATTTCTAATTTTGGCATTTAAATCATCCTTTCAAATTTACATTTTAAGCGGGGGAATTAACCCCCGCCTGTCCCTATCTAGGGAATTTTGGTCTTAATGTGGTTTTACGGTTTAAAGGAATTGATCTGCCCTGTGGCAATCTCACATTTTCAACCTTCTGGCCTGTAACCTGTGAAACCTCTGTTACAAACCAATTTTCAGAATCCAACGGATCACCCATTGAATAACTGACTTGACCCTGGACCTGCCCCGAATGGAACAGGCCCTCACCGGAATAAACAAGGGTTAAATAACCCTCTGACCAAAATTTAAACATTTTAGCCATTCCGGCCCGGTAAAAATCCCGGTTCTGCCCCTTATTAAATTGTAACACCTGCAACCCCTCCTCTAGAGTGTTTTGAAGTAAAAATACCTCAATACCATACTATCAGACCTTGCCAACTACTGCAAGCCTTTTTTAGTCATTTCACGGTTATTTTTCATCATTTCAGCCCTAATTTCTTTTATTTCAGAATGGGAAACATAGCCCTTCTGAAAAAACATAGGTAATTCAGTTTCCCCGAATGGATTGCAGATTTTAGATTTAACAACCTTGCACTTTGTAATTAAACCTACTTTTTCATCATCTGCCGTGTTAGCAGGGTTTTTATTCGGAATCTCAATCCATGATTTTCTACCGACCTGTATTCTAACACTAGCATAATGCCTTAAAGCCCGGCCTCCTGGCGTCTGGGTTTTTTCGCCAAACATTAAAGCATCCATTTTATCTCTAACCTGATTTATAAATAAAACTGTTGTACCTGATATTTCAATAATATCCTCTAGATTTTTTAACGTCCTGGAAAAAAGAGCGGCCAACTGTCCCCGCTGTGGCTGTTTTAAAATATCTTTTTCGGTTTGCTCATATTGTGATTTACAAATCATAGCCGGGACCGAATCAATAACAATTAGAGGTATTCCAGCTTTTGCAAACTGCATTGTTTTTTCAATTATATCCTCTGCAAACTTGCAATCCCGATAGATTAAAAGCTGCTTTTCTCTGTTGCCAAATAATTTAGCTCTATCAATATCAAACGTCCCCTCTGCCGGGACAAACAAGCATAATTCATGCAAGCTACATAAATAATAGGCCAAACTTGTTTTACCGCTAGACTCTGGGCCAAAAACTTCGATTATACGCCCTTTTGGGAGGCCCCCGCCTAATATGGTATCTAAATCCTCTATACAGGTTGACCACCTCTTAACACCCGCATTAGCGGCCTTTGAACCAAGACTATAAATAGACCCGGCCCCCTGTTTTGTTTCGATCTTTTTGCAAAGGCCCATTATTTCTGCCATTTGATTTTTATTCATCAGAATAAACCGCCCCTCTAACTTTGTTTAATGCTTCTAAAATCTTTTTATCTTTTTTAGCATTAACAGAATAAACAGGCATTACTAAAGTACCTCTATCACTCTCTACCAACTCGAAACTCTTATAAACTAACCCGTCAAACCTAACCAGATTTTCCAAAACAGCTATTGCCCGCAAAAATTCCGCTATTTCCATTTCCATTCCTCCTAACTTCTAGCTAATAAACTTGAGTTATATTTTACAACCCGGTCTAGATAGACCTTTTTATTTAACTCCAAAGCCCCATATTCGCGCAACATAGCGATCATTTTTGGCCCTATACCCCCTAGACCCTTGCAGCGTTTTGTAAACTCCTCAACTGATTTAAATGGCCCGTTTGCTTTCTTTTCATGTTCTATTTTCAAAGCAGTATTGAGGCCCAAACCTTTAAAATTGCATAGGCCCTCTTGGATCACTTTTTCACCCTCAAAAGTTCTTAAGCTGAAATCTGCCGTGTAATTAACGTGAGGTAAAAAGATAACTATTCGGTCCTTAACAGCCTGCAAGGTATATTTGAAACGGTCAGCATCTTTTTTAGCGTGTTTGATTTTTACAAACCAAAATTCTGACGGATAATTAATTTTATAGAACATATCAGCCATACTAATTAATGTATAGCCCGTCCCGTGACCTTTGTTGAAACTGTAAACCATCAAACCCTCGAACAATTCCCTAGCCTCTGTTAATGTGTAGCCGTGTTTCATAGCTCCGGTTATAAATTTTTTCCCTAATTCAATTTTATCTTTCTGGCGTTCTGTACCCTCAAAAACCGACCCTTTAATCATTTTCATAATTTTATCAGCATCGGCCCAACTTAAACCCCCGATATTAACGGCTATTTGCTGAATCTGCTCTTGATAAACAATGGTTCCATAAGTTTCTTTTGTATATTGATAATATATGCTGTCTGTATCGGCCCGGCCTGCTTTATAAAGCGTTTTATTTTCGGCGTATTGCTGCGGCATCTGTAACGATAGCGGCCCCGGCCTATTCATAGCTGACGCGGCTGAAACATCTGCAAAACAATCCGTATTTATGGAGTTTAAAACGTC
>CAYNIX010000094.1:0-3484 GCA_964397535.1 uncultured Candidatus Saccharibacteria bacterium
ACATTGAGAAAACTATCAAAACTAGGAACATTGGACCGGGTTTTAGATACTCATTACCCATTAAAATTACAGGTGATTTGATAATTCCGCCATTTGTTACTGAACTAGTGATGATATTATAAATAAATAATCCCAGAGCAAACAAATATCCAGACAATCTAACGACTCGGTTGAATCTATTGTCTATCATTAGCATCAAGTCATAGACTAATACCGGCATTAGAAACACTGGCCACTCTAAGATTACTCTTAAAAGTAGCCGCACATTGTCACTTAAAGCCGCCCTCATAAAAATGGGGTCTAGCCCGATGAATATACCCAAACCTATCAACAATCCAAAAGTCACCCAGCTTTTATGACTAAAAGGGTTTGAGGAAATAATATATATAGCTATCCAAAATAAGAATAGACCGGTTAATAGCTCGGCAAAATTGTAAATTGTTAATCCCATTTTATATATTTTATATCACAAATTTATTCATCTTACAATCTACTTGTCCCCACCCCCAACCCTTTACACTAGTTATTTATAAGCGCTATAATACTAAAGCGGTTTGCAGAAATTACTAGTCTTTTGCGAGCCTAAACAGGCCGGATGTGCACAGCGTTGCTGTTTTAAACACGAGTCCCGGGATTCCCACCCGAGCCTTGAGAAAGTAGTAGTTTTCGGACGCACCCAAATCTCTACCACTCAAGGCTCAAACTCAAATTATTTAATTCAAAAAATCACCCCAAACTTGTTGAAGGGTGATTTTTTGGTATGCACTAATAAAATTTTAAGATTCCAGCCATTTTTCTAATCGCTCAAGAGATTTTCTCTTAATCACTATTTTCTGCTCTTTATCGCCGATTTTGACTTTCAAATTATATTTTGACTGAAGAATTTTTTTGGTTTTTTTAATTAAATTAAAGTCTTCCTTTTTAACTATTGCCAAAGTCCCCGGATGTGAATATGTGATCACATAACCATCGCATAATAATGCCTTATGTGCCCTATAACTCATTGAAGTCAAAATTGAGAAAATAATTACGCTTGGGTCTTTAAGGGATATTTTTTTCACCTTCTGCTGAATCTCTTTAATTCTTTTAATAACTTCTGGACCGGGTTCCTTATAGTCCATTTTTTGTATTTGTTTTGCTCTTGATATTTGAATGAATCCCAAAGATATTTGATTAATAATAATAAACGCCATAATAACAATAAGTATTTCACTTCCCCCTTCAATCACTAGAGACAAAATGTTAGTAATTGCCAAAGCAAAGAAAAGAATCGATTTGATAATTATCCAACGGTGATTTACCTTATCTCTGATGAAGGCGCCAATTACAATCAGCAAAAAACCAAATACTAAAAGTAGTGAATTAATTGCAGCTCTGCCTGTTAAACCCAGTAAAATATTAATTCCTCCCCACAAAAATAGCAAATCAGCTTCTCTTGAAAACTTCTTTTTGATTGAATACGTTTCAATATCAGCTGATAATAAATTACAATCTGCGTTTTCCATTTAAATCCCTTTATTGTTTCTAATTAAATTGGTAAATAAAATTTCTTGAGTATAACCCACAAATCATAACCGTTGGTTATATTTGATTTTGGACAAAATTTAATAGTTATATTCATTGATATCCCTGACATTATTTAATAGGAAAAGATGTTATTCTGTTTATTTTTTCTGCAGAGTCATACTGGGCAGCGGATCTAAATCAAAATTACTATCTACTGATTATAGTGTTTCACAAAATAATATGAATTCCAGTTTTTTGATTTTTTAACTAATGGATTAATTTCCTCCATTTGTTTTTGTATCATTTTTGAAAAGTCGCGAAATATTTCAAATATTTCTTTTTTGGAAATTTTTTCTTCAAATATATTAATTGATCCATTTGATTTGTCAACAAATGTAATTGATATTTTATTATTTTTCCACATAATATTATAAGGCAGTCCAATAATTTCTTCTTCATAACTCTTAAAATTTTCATTTTCAAACTGCCCTGTAACCCTATCTACCCACCAAAATAGCATTTCGGGGTCAATTTCGTATTTTGAAGTAGAATATTTTTTATTTTCAAAAATAAGATTGCCTTTCGGCTCTCCCACTAAATATTCAAATTTTGAATCAATATCTTTAAATGATGATAATTGTTTTTTGTAATTTGCATTAAATTTGTATTTTATTTCCATTAAAACTCCTGTTTAATAAAATTTACTTGGATAAGCGGTCCAAATCCTGTATGCTCCGCTAATTGGATCAGCTTGCATAACCGTTCTAATATTAACTCCTCCATATTCACCAATTTTAATAAAGCCCGCTCTGCCATAGGTATTTGGAAGCAACTTTAAGCTGGGATTGTTTGCTACATACTCTGCCCCCCTCACAATTTGTGAAGTTCCCCAAGACGACGGAAATTTTGAACCCGTACCAACTGAACCTGCGGCATGTCTTGATATTACATGAGCCAGTCTGTCGCCATATAATCTATACGTGGAGTACCCACCCCCTCCGGCTTCTACGCTCAATGTGGCTATCTTTGCTGCCGTAGCGGTTTGATATATTGACGTTATTGCGCTTGCACCGGCAGTAATGCCTGCCCCTAATAGTGCCGCGCCCCCTACCACTACTGTACTGAATACCACTCCGGCGGCTAAGGCGCTGCCCCAATTTCCCCCAAAGTCATCTGCAGCTGCACTTACTGTTTTTGCCGCTTTGCTAACATATTTGTTATTACTTTTTGCTAATACATCAAGCCCCGTTGCCATAGTAGAGCCGATTGAATCCATTACCTTGTTATATCCGGTTACAACTGCATCTTTAATTTTAACTGCGGTATCCTTAACCCAGTTCCAAGCAGAGCTTATCCAGCTTTTGCCATTGGGATCGATTCTACTTATAGGGTTATTGGCGCAGTAGATATAGGGATTGTAAGCTAGGGCAGTGTCACCTGTAATTTCGGAATCGGGGGAGAGGAAGCGGCCAATCTTGGGATCGTACATCCTGGTTTTCATGAAGTATTGACCGAGAGTTGAGTCATACCAGTAAGAGGAGTAAAGACGGGGATTGATTTCATAAGCTCCCGATCCGGGCGCCGGTGGAGCGGTATAAGATGATGATTTCGTAATGTTGCCCCAAGAATCATACTCATAGCGTTGCACGGCTCTACCGCTGGAATCGGTCAATCCGATTATATCGCCTTTTGCATTTTTTAAAAAGTAAAATTGCTCTAAGACGCTTCCTCTTTTGAGAGCCACGGAAGCAAGCGATTCATTTTCGTCCCAGACATAAGATATCAAAATATTGCCGGAGACATCAGTTTCACTGACCAACTTGTCACCGTCGTAAACAAATTTACGCGTAGAAGACACACCATTCTTAGTTTCGGTTCGTTCAATACGCTGCTTGGTTAATTTATCGTACTTATACTCCACTGTGGTGCCATTTGGCAATGTTGCTTTAATAAAATAACCGTCTTCGTCATAGAGATA
>CAYNIX010000095.1:0-2106 GCA_964397535.1 uncultured Candidatus Saccharibacteria bacterium
TGGGTTTTCCGTGGAGGAAAATACTAAAAACCGCCGTACCCTACGCCCAGCATTCGGCTAAACACAACCAAATGCCGTTTGAAGCATAGGTGTTATTTGCCCGGAATTTTAATTGCTGATAAAATGGGGGCGTGTTTAATTTTGGCGGAAAAAATTCAGAAGTTGAAATAATTGAGGCGGAAAAAGGGGATCTCAAAAGTTTTCGCGATATGTTTTTTGAGTACCAACAGCATCACTTTAAGGCTAAGTCGGACTTTTTTATTAACCCCAAAAGAATCGATATTGATCTAAACAGCTATTTAGAGACAATCAGTGAGCCAAACCGCAAAGTGTTTTTTGCCAAAATAGGAAATTTAGCGGTAGGTATGCTCATGATTACCATTTTAGAAGTACCGGTGGGGGACCTGCAATATCCGCGTTCCCGCCCCACTATTGAAATGGTGGTTACCAAACCGAAATATCGCAAAAAAGGAATCGCCCAAAAACTTTTGGATGCTGCCTATAATTGGGCTAAACAAAAAGGATATCATGAAGTAGTCTGCGATATCTGGTCTTTTAGCACGGATGCTTTAGCCTTTTTTGAAAAGCAAGGATTTACGGTAAGAACCAGCAGATACTACAAATCAATCAAATAGCACAATCAGCTAAATAGCTTAGATCGAATTATTTAAAATATATTATAAAATTTGTTTTGACAACAAAACAAGCCTCAAAAAGACCTATATAACAGAGTATCCGTTTTTTTATTTATAAAATTATTTGGCGGGTTTTTTAACCGTTTTTAGGACCTGGTCAAAATTGTTGTCTAGCTTTTCTTTGATATCCTTAGCGTCTTCTTTGGTGATCTTTTTTTCAAGCTCGTATACCTTTACAACTTTTGAAACGATGTCGTTGTAAGCCTCTTTGGTAATTTTACCCGCTTTGGATAATTCATCTGCGATTTTGTCTTTCATTTCGTGAACGTATTTAGCTATATCCGCCCTAGTCTCTTTTCCCGATTTGGGAGCAAGCAAAATTCCGGCAATAGCGCCGGCTAAAACTCCGGCTGAAGCACCGATTAAAATCCCTTTTGTTTGTTTATCCATTTTTTTCTCCTTTCCTTTGCTTATTTTTTATCAAATCAACTGCCTCTGCGATTATCCTGCGTATAAATTCAAAGGTAAATATACTGTTTTTAAAAGCTTCGAGCGACGTGATGGTTCTCTCCACAAAATCTTTAGCTTCACCGGCCGTAGTTTTTGCGATCTTTGAAATCTCTTCAAGTTTAACAATAAGCTTGCCTAGCTGTATCTTTAACATGATTGCCCAGACAAAAAGGGTCAGCATAAAAACCGTTGCCACCAAGCAAAAAACGCTCACCGATATTTGAAATAGGGTTTCCAAAGCCATATTTATTCCTTTGCTCTAATATTAGTGTAATCAACGATCGGAAAAAATACTTTACATTATCCTACAAAAAAACCGCAATGAATTTTTCACAATCGGTTTTTGTATTTTTTATTAGCTTTTACCGGTTGTTGTGGGCGGGGGTGAGGCCGGAGTACTATTGGCCGGCTCCGTTTTGTGGTTTGCCGACGGTTTCGATTGCATTGCTAACGGCTCTTTTTTGGCCGGTATAAATATTGCAACAAGATATAAAACAATGGCAAGAGCTAAGGCTATCAGCCCCTGATTGCGCAAGTTTATGGCGATTATTTGCCATAGTTCCCTTGCAAAATCTTGTAAAATTTTCATAGCCGATTGCGAGATGGCGTTTGAGTTTGATGATGCGATTGAATCAAAGGGGATTAGAAAACCTAAAAAATAAATTAAAATAACAGGGATGGCTAGCATTAAAAACGCGGTAGCTGCCGTGGCCAATTTTCCCTTAGCTCCAAAACCTAGCACAATAGCAATAACCATTAACAATAAAATTATTGCAAGCCCCGTATATTTATATATATAAGAGAAAGCGGTTTTATAAAGATTGTTCTCGCTGGCCGGCAGCCGTACTTGATAAAAATCCGGTACGGTATTTGATAATTCGGCAGAAATTTCCGGAGGCTGTGAAGCGAGCGCCGCGGTTTTGACTTCACGTAAATCTATTTCAAAACTGTTGCCACCCTC
>CAYNIX010000095.1:2206-3478 GCA_964397535.1 uncultured Candidatus Saccharibacteria bacterium
ATACCAAACTTTCTCATTGGTTATATTATACCTTATTTTTCATTTCCGAAACAATTGAGACCAAACTTTAGTTTGTAGCAAATTTTAGTGCTTAAAGCATAATTATTCTGTATATAATATGTACCCTTTATGTCTAAAAGTACAACACCCCTCCCGGGTTGGGAGGGGCAGGGTGGTGTGGGAAAGAGCTACCAAGTTCACCGAGAGCGAGGAAAATAGTCTCGGGCTGCCGATGTCCTTGAGAGCTCAAGGCAGAAAGAGTGGCAGGTCCCAAACTTGCTATGATATTCTGCTCCCAGCTGTTGTTTTTCACCGAAAGAAGAGAGCATGTTGACCAATAGCTCTCTCATGTTCACCACTTCGCGTCTATCGGTTATGGCGCGAGACACATCCATGAGCCCCTTGGTTAGGCAAATCGTGCTATAAAGCAGATCGAGCGCTCCTATGTCATCTTCTGCTACTGCCTTGAGCCAGTTGATGACCTCATCGAAACCCACCTTATACGTCTCGTCAACTTGACCGTTTCGGAGCCTTTCCAGGTAAATGGTGGCACGTGAGGCGCTAGACGCCAGATCTTCCGTTGGCATATCACTCTCCCCAATTCTTGGGTGGCATTAGCTTAAGTATATACTCATTATCGTAAATAAATCAATTGCGGGTTATAATTAGTGCATGATATTTATTGAGATAATTTTTCTTTTATTAGTGCTTTTAATTCTTTTCTGGCAGGGATCGCTTTTGTATGTGGCGGTATTTAGCGCGCCGACGGTTTATGCCAATGAAAAAGCCATAATAGATGCTTATAAATTGGCAAATTTGCGCAAAGGTGAGCTTGTAGTTGACCTTGGCTGCGGCAATGCCAGAAGCTTAATTATAGCCGCTAAAAAGTTTGAAGCAAGGGGAGTAGGCGTGGAATTATCGCCATATTGCTACCTGAAATCAAAAATAAATGTATTTTTAGCCGGGGAGAGCAAAAACGTTAAAATAATTTTTGGCGATTTTAAGGCCACCGAGAAATATTTAAAAAATGCCGATGTAGTATATCTATATTTACTTAATTCAGTCCTAGCAAAAATCGAACCGTGGTTTTTTGCTACCATTAAATCAAGCTCTCGCACGGTGGTGCTATCGTTTGAATTTAAAAAACACAAAGAGGTAAAATCTGTTTCTACTAAAAATTTAGGCCGTAAAACAAAAATTCGGCTTTATAAACCCGCGACTCTTGACAAAATGTAAAGTATACTTTACATTGGAAGTAGAAGGTGTTAGGTG
>CAYNIX010000096.1:0-3440 GCA_964397535.1 uncultured Candidatus Saccharibacteria bacterium
TTAAATTTTATTATTTGTTAAAATGTCTTTCCATCTATTTCTACTTCGATACAAGTCATACTTTTTAAACAATCCTTATATAAAAGTTGAATCTTTATTTGAGATGAGATAACATAAGAGATAATTAGGAAAGATTATTTAAAAAGGAGTACCAATGCTTAATCTTAATCGCGCCCAGGTTCTTGGCAATCTAACCCGGGACATCGAAATGAGATATACACCCAACGGCCAAGCTGTAGCCAATTTCACTGTGGCTACCAATCGCCGCTGGAAAAATCAAGATGGCTCAAACGGTGAATCGACTGAATACCACGACATTGTGGTTTGGGGCAAACAAGCCGAAAATGTCAGCCAGTTTCTTAAAAAAGGCCAACCGGTTTTTGTGGAGGGTCGCCTTCAAACAAGAAATTGGGAGGGACAAGACGGAGTCAAAAGATATCGGACAGAAATTATTGCCGACAATGTTATCTCTCTAGCCAGCCGAAGCGGAAGCTATGAGGACGCCGGCCAATATTCTCAAGATGAAAATCCGGTAGAAAAGATTAACAAAACCGGTAAAAAGAAAGCTGAAGACGAAGCTCCATCTCCGGCTGCAGATAACGAAACCGAAGAGATAGACATTGAAGAAATACCATTCTAAACCATTAAGTTAATAGGAAATTCTGCCACTTTTAGCCCTGCGCCGAACCGGCACTGAATTAATCAGTGGTCATCAGCGAAAGAAAATCAGTGACAGAATTACATCAATTTTATGAAAAGAGATTTTAAAAACAACAAAAATGAAATCAGGCACCCAAAAAAGTGCCATTTTTGCACCAACAAAATCAATGAAATCGATTATAAAGATGTCTCTACCCTATCCAAATACTTAAATCGTTGGGCAAAAATCGAAAACCGCGACCGAAACGGTAATTGCGCCCGCCACCAACGCTGGTTGGCTTGTGCGGTTAAGCGCGCCCGATATTTGGCTCTTTTGCCATATATTAGCCGCTAAGCGGCAACAAAATAACAAAGAAACAAAAAAACTAAGAAACATATTTTCTACAGTTTTTCGGTTCTTCGGTTCTAAAATTTCTTTAGTAATTTTGCGGAGCAAAATGTTAACAATCACTGATTTAAAAAAGGGAACAAAATTCACCTACGAAAACGATCCGTATGTAGTTTTGGATTACGCCCAAAGTAAAATGGGACGCGGCGGTTCCGTGGTGAAGGTTAAGATAAAAAATTTAATCAGCGGAGCGGTTTTGTCTAAAACTTTTCAGGGAGCAGAAAAATTTCAGCCTGCTGACTTATCTAGGCGTAAAGCCAGTTTCTTATATTTAGACGAAAACAGGGCTTATTTTATGGACGGGGAATCTTTTGATCAATTTGACATCCCCCTTTCCCAAATCGGCGACCAAAAATTCTTTTTAAGGGAAGGCACCGAGATCGATATTCTGTATTTTAATAATCTGCCTATCAACATCGAACTACCGATTAAAATGAATTTCATGGTTGTGGAGTCCCCCCCCGCCATTAAAGGAAACTCCGCCGGAGCTATTACCAAAAAAGTCAAAATCGAGGGAGGCGCAGAAATTGATGCACCCATATTTATTAAGAATGGTGATATAATAGTGATAGATACTCGCGACTCTAACTACGTTGAAAGAGCCTAGCAACAGAGTGATATCGAGCAAATCAATTTCGTAATTGAAAGAAATAAAATAGGATGGGGTATGATTGTATCATACAATCAGATTATCGGCTCAAGCGTTTTATCCGTTAAAGAACAAAAACTTTGCGGTAAAGTTGCCGAAGTAGTATTACAAAAAACAGATCTAAAAATCAAAGCTTTAATACTGAAAAAGCCGTATTTTTTAATGCGAGAAAAAGCCGTAAGTTTTAGCGACATTTTAGAATTTGATAAAAAAATAGTTGTCGTAAATGACGAAGACAGTATTACGGATATTTCAGAATTAATTTCAGTCGGGGAAGCACTTAAAAATCGCTTAAAAGGAAGAGGTCAAAAGACCTATACCAAATCGGGAAAATTTATCGGCATTGTCTATGATTATACAATCGATTCACAAAGCGGCTTGATCTATAACCTGTCGGTAAAAAATTTATTAAGCGACAAATTAATTTCGCGTTCTTCGATTATTGAATTAAAGGGATCGTGTTTTATCATCGAGGATGATTACATGCTCGTAAAAAATGTGGAATCGGTGGCAGAAACAGCATGAATAATACAACCCAAAGAAAAAAAATCGCAACAATTTTATATTCCTTTCTATTTATCGCTCTAACCGTTGCGATCTGTTATGCTATGTTTTCAAATCCGCTTATTCGCGATCGAATTGCCGTAAATGTGACCAAGAATTTCTCCGTCGGAGCCGACGAGCTTACCCAAACAACTTCCCAAACTCCGACTAATACTCCCTATATTCCTGATGTCGATACCGCCATCTACCTATCTGCCGGTTTAGCCATATTGGGGTTAATTTTTGTCTTTTTTTCCTCTGCGATCGAGAATATTCGCAACAAATTTAATCTTTTAGAAATAATCCGATACTTGCTTGATGTGATCTTTTCGCCTCTGGCCTTAAGGAGGCGTAATAAGGTTGGCGTGGTTTATGATTCTTTTACCAGGCAACCGATTAAAGAAGCTCAAATCATATTGTTTGACCACAATTCCAAAAAATTGCTTTACTCGACGCTTAGCGACGCCTGGGGCTACTACTTTATTACCGTCAATGCCGGAGAATATGATTTAGTAGTTCGCAAACCGGGTTACAGCTTTCCTTCCGAACAGGCCCATGATACATTCCATTATTTTGAGGAATTGAAAGGGCTGTATTTCGCACAAATTATTAAAGTCAAAAAATCTCAGGCCATTAATTATATCATCCCTTTAGATCCGCAAAATCTCACCAATAAGGGCCTTATCAGACCGCCGTTTCTATTAAAATCAAGTTTCTTAAGGCTTCTTGTACTCTTTCTCGCCAACATCTCCAATTTGCTATTTATCGCTCTCGACCAATCAGTTTTCGGAATGGTGCTTTCGGCCTTATATGTATGGTCTTTTTACCTTGAATATTATTCCTACAACCGTAATTTAAGATTTTCTTTTATTAAAAACCATAAAGATAAATCACCTATCGATCTGGCTTTGATACGAGTTACCGATAAGGAAGGAAAAATTTTACGAACATTTACTTCCGACCGCGAAGGCCGAGTTTTGCCTTTTGCATATAACAACGGTAATAAAATGATTTTAGAGCAAGTCGGCTTTGAAAAACTTGAACTTCATAATTTAAAACAGGGTTTTGTTGAAAATAAAACCATTTGGCTAACGAAGATTAAGACGGAAGACGACGACTAGAAGTAAACAAATTTTTTACACAAATATACACCAATAGGAAGTGTGATGACCGTTCAAAGCTTCCAAAATAATGATTCTT
>CAYNIX010000097.1:0-3414 GCA_964397535.1 uncultured Candidatus Saccharibacteria bacterium
AAGAGCAACTCTGCTTGACTTCCAGCCTTTTATCACTTAATATTTTTTGAAGTCTGTTAAATAATGATCAGAAACCCTTGTAGAAGTATTAAAATTAAATTCTAGAAAGAAGCTGTGTAATGGCCAATCAAGAAAGTCCAAAGGATTATTTATCGGTGAATTTAATCAAGGAAGGCGCGCGAACAATTCGCATATCCGTATCTAAGCCATATACAATTGAAGAATTTGATCCGTGGAATATAAGTAAAAAAAAGCGTGATGAAATAGACGAAAAGTTACGCAGAATAAAGCTATTTTT
This sequence comes from uncultured Candidatus Saccharibacteria bacterium, assembly GCA_964397535.1. GTDB lineage: Bacteria > Patescibacteriota > UBA1384 > XYA2-FULL-43-10 > XYA2-FULL-43-10 > CAYNIX01. Next base: position 299 of record CAYNIX010000097.1, read on the forward strand.
GCGAAGCCCTATAGAAACCAACATAGAAGAATTAGGATTGGCGATCGGCATCCAAAATTGTATCTATTTCGAAAAAGATTTATACATCGGCCTAAGAAAGAAAGCTAAGGTTGATGATGTAAGATATAAGAACACCGGTGTATCCATTGCTTTAGGAAGCTTTAATACGGGATATAAATTAATCAAAGGAGAAAAAGATATCAATCTCAATAGCTTGCAAGACCTGTTCGATGCAATACCAGAAAAACAATTTATTGATGAAAACGATAAAGTGTTTGAAATGCTTAAAAAGAAGCTTGATAATGAGGTTTGGGAGATATCTTTCGGGAAGGATACAAAAAGATATCAGGGCACAATATTTTTAAACGATTCGGAATACATGCCTCGCCTGGAAATTGGCATCTGGAAGTTCATTGCTCTCGACCCCCAAAATATTGTCAATGGTTTTTATGAAGGATTCGGCGCGGATAAATACTCAGGCGAGGGCAATTACTGGATTTGGGTGAAGCATGGTAAAATATATTTCGAATCTTTCGAGTCTGACGAAGATGTAAAGGAACGTCTGAAAGTTATAAATAGAAGTTCAGATAGTGCCACATTAAACAAAATTAAGGGAAAGCACAGAATCCTCCTGACGCGCAAATTCTTGGATGAAATAGGTATTAAAGAAAAATATACTCCGTTTGCCAGTGATGAAGCTTTGGCTTCAGATTGCGTGATCAACTTGCCATTTTCGTCGCCGGCGCGAGCTTTATTAAGCCGTTTTTAGCGTTAAAGCAACTCGGCTTCGAGCAGAATACGGGAATAATTCATACTCTTAACATCTAAGTAACCATAATTAGGGTCAAAGTAACGCTCTTGGTTATGCGGGATAAAATCTGCTTTGTTTTTTATATAATCCTCTTTATTATTATATACATATGTAATTTTTAATGTGTTGCTATCTTCTAACTCCTCCAATTTGACACTCTCACATCTTCCTTCGATATATTTTAAATATACACCATCACTATTTATTTTGGGGAAGGTGGCATCGGGGCGGGAAAAGTCCTGTAATAAATCGGTTAAGGTAAGCAGAAAGGAAAGAGGATCTCTATCTAGCGACAGTCTAAGTTGTGGATTTTTCGGAATCTCTTTGTGATCTTTGGCGCCCCAGTAAATGTCCGCCATGTCATGCATCATCACCGCCATCGCCGCCCATTCTATGCAAAAACTCGCCATCGGCCTCGGTGGTCTGGCGTATTCATCGGGGAATTTTCTGATTTGGTCATAGAGATAGAGCATTGACAATGCGCCTGGTAAACCATGAGTCGCGGTAAGGCAATCACTTATCAGGGACTTTAATTTGTCCTGCCAGCCACCGGGTTCTGTTGGAGTTTGTTTGCGGTATCCGGAAAAAGGGTAGAAAAGGAGTCTCTGGCCATAGTTTCTCATTATCCACTCCAGTCCTCGTCCTGTGGGATCTGCCGGGTTCGATTTTTCTCCAAGTTTGCCACGGACGATATTAATAAACCGCCATGGATAACCGCTATCGTGGAAAAGAGCAGCTAAGAAAAAAGCCTCCTTAAATAAATCCTTCCATAATTCTTTAGTTAACTCGGAATCTAGTCGGTCAGGAGCATAATATATTTCAGGAGCGCCGATTTCTCTCAGATATTCAGTAAGATATTTGCATTTAAAAGGTTTTAAAATAGCACTCAAAGATGGCTTTTTTTCAATAAGATCAATAAGCTGGAACCCTACATATACACACATGGGTTGATGGATAATGTGATCCCGGTGAAACTTATGCCAATCAACCATTCCCAGCCAGTCTTCATTTACTATTTCATTACTGAAAAATTTATAAACAGGATTGTATCGACGCGCTTGTCTCAAGGTAAAACCAATTGCTTGGCGAAGTCTAAACCACAAGTGATTCCCTGTTCTTTTACGAATGGGATATAAATCCAAGCGATCAAATTTTTTACCAATCAGTGAATATTTGGCATGGTCGATATTAATTGAGCGCGGAATGAGCCCCAATGGTTCAAGCTCTTTGTTTCTTAATGCCTCAGAGAAACCAGCTTTATCGAATCGGCATAGGCGTATCAAGTTGATATCCCCCATGTTGAGAGAACATTCTTTAGCGCTTTTATCATCGGCTCAAAATTCGGCTGCCGTTGCTCACTTTGGTCTGATGCATATCTCTGAAGAGCATAAACATCATCACTTGCTTTAAAGGCGGCGAACGCTTGATAAGAACCGGCAGAATTCGTTCTATTTTTAAATAGTTCTTTGATAATATTAACATATTTATCTTTGTCAGTTGTGTCGCTTAGATTAATCTTAATAAATTGAATAATTAGAGACTCAAGTAGTTTGTAACTGTCTAACGTTTTAGCCTGATTATAGCCAAAAGCATGTACAATTTCGGATGGAAGCTTCTTGCCCTGAGATTTTTTTGGTTTATATTTATCAGCTATTTCTAACCAGTTTACATCAGCAATACTTAAGTCATCGGCACCGAATATTGGGCTCATTTCCATGCTAAGCTTGACAATTTCTGATAGGATATTGGTCAGCGCCTTAAGTATTGAATCTTTTTTTGTATAAAAAATATTAACAGGTATGTTGGTTGCCACGGCATATAACATAATCCGGCACCAAAACCCAAAAAACTTAATATTTGTCTGCGTCTTTAATGTAAATAAACATTGATCAAATGTTTGCTCCAAATTTTGCAATATGTCTTTAACTATTTCTTCCGTCTTTTGCACATCAAATGCAACATCAGCAATGAAGATATTTTGCAAATCGGTAATGTTAACCATCTTTTTGAGTTTATAAAATGCTTCTTGATTTTCATTCTTAAACAATAGCTCGTTAAATATTTCTTTTGGTAATAATTGTTCTTCGAATGCTATGTTCATTATATTATCGAACTCGCTGCATCGATATATTTCTGATGAGATAAACATCTGAAAATCATTAATATATTGTATAACTGGGCGAAGTTCTCTTAGCTTAATTGTAAAAATTTTATAAGATTTTACAATGTCTTTAAGTAGATCAAGTGACTTTTGGCTAACCACCGGTGCCAGAGCAAGAGATGAAGAAATAATTTCTCCTGAGTA
>CAYNIX010000098.1:0-392 GCA_964397535.1 uncultured Candidatus Saccharibacteria bacterium
CACTTTATTGATACAGTCACAAATTTTATTATAGCAGGCATTGCCACGCTTGGTTATTTTGGTACCTATTTTTTTATGTTGCTAAATGCCTGTGCCATACCGGTACCGAGCGAAATTACCCTGCCGTTTTCCGGTTTTGCCGTAGCGGATGGCAAGCTCAATTTAATCGGGGTGATAATAGCCGGAACACTGGGAGATTTAAGCGGTGCTATGCTCGCTTATTATATCGGCTACCGCGGTGGGCGGCCTTTAATAGAAAAATATGGCAAATATATTTTGATGTCTCATCATGATCTAAATCTTGCCGACAAGTGGTTTGCCAAATATGGCGCCATAACCACCTTGTTTGCCAGAGTTTTACCGGTGGTTAGAACGTACATATCTTTTCCGGC
>CAYNIX010000098.1:402-3298 GCA_964397535.1 uncultured Candidatus Saccharibacteria bacterium
GGTATTACCAAAATGGATTTTAGGAAATTTGTAGCTTTTAGCAGTATTGGTTCTCTTTGTGCAGTGAGTGCCCTGGTTTTGGTGGGATACTTTATGGGCGATAATTGGCTTGCTATACGCGAACGCATGAAACCATTTGATAACGCCATTCTGATAGCGGCAGCGATACTGATAATTATATATATTTGGCGGCATATTAAACACTCAAGAAAAGTAGAAAGGTAACTACACGGTCAAACACGGATCAAATATAGTGAGTAGAAAGTAGTTGGTAGAGAGTAGCAAGTACAAGGTATAAAGGGAAATTCAGGGATTAGTAGTTTGGCAAATTAGACTAAAAAGGATTTCCTTAGCGGTAAATAACACATGAAATAAAAATACCCCTCGATGGTATCAAAGGGTATTTTTTATTTATCAGCAATTTATTTTCCACTATCTACTATCTATTATTATTTCCTCTGGCTGAATTCTGTTTTCTGTATTCTGACTTTCATCCTTAAAAACTTTGTCCTGGGTTTTTGCCAAACGGGTCGGAGGTATCGGGCGCGTTTTGGTCTGGAGCGGGTGCAAACGGGTCGCTTGACAATGGGTTTTCTTCCGGCTGATTTGCGGAAGCTAGAGGGTTATCATCTTGTTCGGCAGCGGATGCTGATCCGCCAAAGTTCGGCATTCCAGCCGGTGCATCATCTTCTGTCGTGGCTCCAAATCCGCTATGCGAACCATTTTGGGCTCTCGACTGGCTTAGGCTTGGGCTATCGGACTCATCTGTCTTTGGGGTGAATGATGGTGTTGGAGCAACAGGCGCGGGTTCGGTGCTTTGGGCAAAGGGATCCGAAACGGGCTCTGGGGTTTGCTGCGCGGGTTCCGGTACTTTAAAAGAATTTTGGCTGGATGGTGCAGCATCTTCGGCAGAAGCAAAAACGGTGTGTGACTCTGGAGCTGGGGCCGGAGCTGGGGTCGGAACCTCTGCTTTGGGCTCCTCCTGCATAGTGGCGGTAACATGTGCTTCGCCTTTGGGCTCCTCCTGCATAGTGGCGGTAACATGTGCTTCGCCAGTTAGTTTTTCGAGATGATTCACGCCCACCATAACGGCGGCCGGTTTACCGTTTTTTGTTAGCACCCAAAGCTCGTCAGTACCCTCAACATCGTCCACGATTTTGTTGAACATATCACGCGCTTCGGTTACCGGTAAAATTTTTTCGATGTTTACTTGCAACATAATTTCCTCCGTAAATTAACAAAAAACTAAAGAACAAAAGAACAAAGAAACAAAGAACCTCGGAATATGAAGTTATTTAGTTTTTATGTTCTTTAATTATTATCATACATCGTATGATAATATGGCGTCAATGGTGGCGTTATTTTTAGAAATTAAAGATTAAATATTAAAGATAAAAAATGTTATAATAATAATAGTTAATTAATTTCACAAATGGATAACGGATTTATCTAAATGACGAATGACGAATAGGGTAACATGACGGATTTAATATTTAAAGAGCTATCATACAAAATCAGTGGACTAATCTTTGAGGTTGATAATACAATCGGATATGGGCATTCAGAGAAAATATATGGAGATGCGCTCGCTGAAATTTTAGAAAGAGAAGAAATTACATATAAAAGAGAGCTTTATTATCCAATAATAATTGAAGGTAAAGTAATAAAAAAAGTCTACTTTGATTTTGTTATCGAAGATAAAATTATTGTTGAGCTCAAAGTGTCTGATAATAAATATAAAAATGCTTGTACCCAGATTTTTAATTATTTAAAAACTAGTGGCCTTAAGCTTGGTATTATCTATAGATTCACAAAAGATGGTGTCAGAACTAAAAGGATACCCAATTATTATTAGTTATTAGATATTTAGAATATTAGTCATCCATTTGTGGAAACTGGAGGGATTTATGAAGAGCGAAGGTCTGTTACAGTTTGTTAAGTTTGGTTTGGTAGGAGTAGCAAATACGGCGGTAGATTGGGCCGTATACGGATTATTGAGCCATTATATATTTACCGCAAGCGGAGGAGAACAAATTTCAAAAGCAATCTCTTTCATTGTTGCCGTGACAAATTCTTTTATATGGAATACGGTCTGGACCTTTAAAAAAGAATATAAAAATGTTTCTACCGGCAAGGGGAGCAAAGTAGGCAAAAACAGCACTATATTCCTAAAGTTTATGATTATTTCCTTGGTTGGCTGGGGGATTAATTACTACACTTTCAAATATACGCGCGTTTCTTTGGCGCAAGGCCAGATTGTCTCGCTTATCGCAGCCTCCGGCGCCGCCGTGGTCTGGAATTTCTTCGGCAACAAGCTTTGGACGTACAAGAAATAACATCTATAGATTTTCTGCACTGAATAGATGCAGAATAAAGAGGAATTGTCGTTAATTAATTTATATTCGGGTTATTGGGATTTGCTAATAAGCTTTGAAGCTACTTTCTAGCTCCTATTTTTGAGATATTCTTTAAGCATTTCTTGCCAGGAGCGGACAGGGAAACCAGCTTTTCTAATTTTGTCTTTACTAAGATATGAATATGAAGGCCTTTTGGCTTTTGAGGGATACTCGGAAGATTTAATAGGCCCAAGATCAATTTTAGTCTTGGTTTGTTTGAATATCTCTTTGGCAAAACCATACCAGCTGGTTTCTCCTTCTCCTGAAAAGTGGTAGAGACCGCAGGGAACGATGGTCGTTGGTGGTTGGTCGTTTGTCGACTTATCGATTATAAAATCAATTAATCTAACCAAATCTCCGGTATAGGTTGGAGAACCAATCTGATCATCAACTACGGAGATGGAAGGTCTTTCACCGGCCAGCCGAATCATCGTCTCTACAAAATTAGATCCCGGGTGTCCCGCGGGAAGATCCCCAAAAAGCCAAGCCACTCGAATAAT
>CAYNIX010000099.1:0-3239 GCA_964397535.1 uncultured Candidatus Saccharibacteria bacterium
CATTATTGGATACAAATTATTCCTTTTGTATCACTCATAGCCGCCAAATCTCTAGCCGAACAACACGATAAACCCTTTAAGCTTGGGTTGATATTTATGATGCTTGCGGCTACTCTTTTTAGCGCCGATTTTGCATACAAAAATTATCAAAAATACATAGATCAGAAGAAACTCGTTATATATTTGTCGCAACAAAATGGCCCAATCTATACCGAGAATCAATTCACCGGTTTATATTTTTTAGCCGATAAAAAACCGCCCATAAAATATCTCTATATTACAGAGATTAATAATGATAGCGAAAAAGCCGAAGCTAAAACACTGGAGATGATAAAAAAAGACCATCCGCTTATAATATGGCCAGCCGATAGCAACTACGCCTACGCTAAAGAATTGCAAAATTATGTATTGAATAACTATCAGCCGATATTTTGGCAACAAGATCTTGGAGCAGTAGTATACGAGAATAAAATTCAAAATTCTAAACACTAAATTCTAAACAAAATTACCATAATTTTTTATTTAATTTCTATTTTTTAGAGTTTAGAATTTAGAGTTTGTCATCTAACGATGACAGCCGTATTTCCAAACCAACCCCACTTGGCGCGGAAAGTGCCAACATCAAAGGTTTGGGTCGGATAACCGTAGCCGGAATCGGTAACGGTAAAGGCTTGAGGATTGTCCACCGTGCCGGTAAATCCCTTGACGACCTGAACATGCATGGAATTAACGGCGCGCACGCTCTTACCGCTCGGAGTCTTCCAGCGTACTTCATAGGCCGGCCATACACCGTTTACCCACCATACTATAACGGGATTACCTGCAGCGATTTCAGAGGCGATACCGGCCACATCCCAGCCGCTTTTAACCTCCGCTGTGCGCCCAAAACTGTTTATTGCCGCAGCTACCGGCGACCAATGAGAACCATAGCCCCAGCCGATATTGTTGGCTTTGCCGTCTATATCCCCCACGATTCCACCATCGGGATCACCCCACACAGCCCCTCCCTCGGCCCATGTGCCGCTCCAGGGTGTGCTATCATAGCCGATGCGGGAAAGTAGAGCACTTTCGCTTAAACTCACCCCCTTGAAAGCCAGGGCGTTTCTGGCCGCCACCGCCATGCAAGAATACATGTGAGCCTGTCGGTAAGATGGCACGCTCAACATGGTTTGAGGAACTTTTGTGGTAAATGTTGCCCAGAAATCCTCTCTCGAATCCAGTCCGTAAAGGCTTTTCACTCCTTTGCTTATTTTTACTGTATATGAGGTCGAGGATTCAAGATTCGTACGATAGCTCAAAGTATTTGAACTCCAGCTAAATGTACCTGATGCTTGCGGTGAAATTGAAAAATTTCCTTCCGCGGAGCTCCTGTCTACGGCTTGGTTGAAAGCAATTTTTATACTTAGAGAAGTTTCAACGCTTTTTGCTCCGTTGGCGGGGCTAAAGGAAGCCACAGCCACATAACCGATGGTAGTAAAACTAAATACCACATCCTCGCCAAGCGCCTCTCCCGAACTAGTTTTTGCCCCGCTTATTTTGACTTGATAAGTTGTATTTTTAGCCAGATTTTCGGATAAGTTATAAGTAAGGCTCCTCTCTCCATTCCATGCAAATTGGCCTGAGGCTTGCGGAGTCAGGCTAAAACCGGATTGCACGCTAAGTCTATCCATATCCTGCTTGAATTTAACAGCTATCGGAGTATCGGTTAACACTCCCGAACCAGAGGGAGAAGTCGATTCTACGCTCGGTGCTGTAATGATGCTGAAGGTAATTTTTTTAATTTCTCCCTGCTCGCCGCTTTCAATTACTTGGCCGTTTTTAAAATCGGTAATTACCGGAGTTCTCAAAACCCGCATAGTATAAGTTTGGCCTTTTACAAATCCGTTTTCAGCGGAAATTTCATAATTTTGCATATTTTTTGCAATACGAAGCTCAATCTCCGGTTCAATTGAAAAGGATATTACCGCCGATTGAGGTTGGTATGAATCAAGCTCCAAAGAAATTATTTGGTCGGGTAGCACCCCAAGGTCGCCGTCTGAAATATTAATGCTTGAGATTTCCGGCAGGGGCGGAGATTGAAAACTAAACAAATATTTTGAATCACTAAAACCAAAAACATTCTTGATATTTGATAGAGCTACAGTGTAGCGGGTATTGGCAATCGGAGTCTGCGAAGGCGCAAAACAATATTGCGATTTTTGTTTAAAATATTGATATTTTACATCCCATTCTCCAGGCAGCGTGGGAGTAATGTCGGCTTGTATTTTAGATGAGATGTTCCTGTCAAATTGCACGCACAGCGGCAAAGAATCAGAGACTGCTCTAAAGCCCATGGCAGGATCGGAAGGAGAGGCAACCTTGGGAGAAAGAGTAAGCGATAATAGCGCAATAATCACTATCATTGAAGATAGGATAATCTCTATGATAAAAAATTTGTTCGACAGAAAATCCCACCTCCAAAAAGGAGCGAGATAAAATGGATTTTTTTTAATTATTCGGCGACGTATAAAATAATACCCCAACAAAATCAGCGCCAAAGCAATAAATGACCAAAAAAGAATTGAAATCAGATTTTGTGAAAGTAGTGTAGACATGTAAATAAAATTAATTGTTTAAGGAAGTTATCTCACATACTAATTACCAATCTACTAAAATACTAATATTCTGTATTATGTTTCCTGTTTCCTGTATTCTGAATTCTGTATTCTGACTTTCAACTTTACTAACTTTATGAACTTTCCCCCCGTGTTTACAAACCGTGTTTGGCCGTGTAGTTACCCTTTATCCTTTTACCTTTCTACTTTTTTTAATTTGTCCACTCCTTTAAAATTTCTTCGGAGGTGGTAAAAATAACCGGACCAAAATCTTCATCATTCCTATATTGAGAAATATAATCAAAAAGACTTCGTATTTTATTTTGTTCGGTTTCACGAAACCAGTGAGGATGGGACAGGTAAGTAATTTGCTGGGGCGATTTTAAGACCGAACCGGAAAAGTTTTGCCTGAATCTATTTATCATATCTTCAGCGCTAAACCAGTAAGAATCGGCGCCGTTATTGGGTATTTCAAGCAAATTAAATGGGTTTGATACCGAGCTGATATTTTGATTTGATTGTGATGGCTGGTAGGGAACGGTGGTTGCTTCGAGATCCCAAAAACCGGGAATTTGATTTTTGCCAAACTTATAGGCAGATCTTCCAGAACTATCGGCAAAAAAACCCAAATCATCCAATGCGGCC
>CAYNIX010000100.1:0-3233 GCA_964397535.1 uncultured Candidatus Saccharibacteria bacterium
CCGGTTTCAAAAATTTTAGTCTCGGTATTTTGATCGGCGAATTCCGGTGCGCTTCTGTGAATCGGATAATGTTCCTTGGCTTTGATTTCCTCGCCACCATCGATGGATTTTCCTATAACATTTATCATTCTTCCCAAAGAAGTTTCACCCACGGGGACCTTGATTGGCTCGCCGGTATTTATAACTTTCATGCCTCGCTCCAATCCATCAGTTGAATCCATAGCTACGCAACGGACCGATTTGTCGGAAAGATGTTGCTCAACTTCGAGAGTAATAGTTTTTTTACCGGACTCAATTTTGAGTGCGTTGTAGATTTCGGGTAATTTTTCCTCAAATTCTACATCAACAACAGCCCCGATTATTTGGATTATTTTGCCTTCGCTTTTCATTTCAATCTCCGTATTTCTATGTCATTCCTGCCTACGCAGGAATGACACGCAAAAAAAATTATATATTATTTTTAATTTATGAAATAGCTATGCTATTTCATCGCTTCTGCTGCGCCTGAAATTTCGGCGATTTCGCTGGTGATCTTATCTTGGCGAACCGTGTTGTAGGTTAGCGTTAAATCATCTATCAACTCCAGGGCATTATCGGAGGCATTTTTCATGGCGAACATTCTCGAAGAGTGTTCCGAGGCATTTGCTTCGAGCATAGCTCCATAAAGCTGCATCCGGGTAAATTGTTCTAAAATGGTATCTAATAATTTATCTGCATTTGGCTCAAATTTGAACTCAACGTTGTCAAAATGTTCGCTCGGTTTCTGCCATAGAGCCGGTATATCGATATGTTCTTTTGTAATCGGCAAAATCTGTTTTACTACCGGTGTTTGTTTAATGGTGGATTCAAAATGGGAATAAATTACCACTACCTGATCATAAATGCCGTTTACATATTGATCGATCATCAATTTGGATATGGGAATAATTTCATCAAATTCTATCTCTCTGCCAAAGCCGGTAAATTCCGCAACCAGCTCGCCGTTTTTCATTTTTATAACATGGCTGGTGCCTTTTTGTCCGACGCTCACCAAATCCAGGTCGGCAGCAATTTCGGCATCAAGTCCAAAATAAATTTCTTTATTTATGAATGATTTAGTTTTTTGTAAAATGCTGGTATTGTAGCTGCCACAAAGACCACGATCAGAGGTTACGACCACCACGCCGGATTTTTTGATTTTACGTTTTTGTAACAAGGGGTGAGCGGCCGGCGACGTAACGCGGCTTAAAAGTTCGAGCAGATTCCAAGATGTTTGAGTATATGTTCTTGAATTTTGCATTGCCCGAATAGCTTTTTGCATCTTAACACTGGCTACCATTTCCATGGCGCGGGTGATTTGACGGGTTGAATTGACCGATTTTATTCTTCTTCTAAATTCTTGTGTGGAAGGCATAATTTTAAATCAAAAATTAAATATCAAAAATAAAAATGGTGGTTATTAGATTGTGAAACATTATTTTGAATTTTAAATGCTTTAAGTTTGAATCACCGGTATTATTCGTCATCCTTTTTTGGCGTGGTATTTTTTTCGAGAAAGGAAATTAATTTTTTTTCGTCTTTGTCACTCAAATCGCCGTTTTTATCAATATTATCTAAAACATCTTTAATGCCGGTTTTAGCCTTTTTAATAACTTCATTCTCAATATTTTTTATCTCCGAAACTTCGTAGGCGTCAAAATAGCCGTTATTTACCGCATAGAGCGCAATTACCTGCTCGGCTACCGGTACCGGGGAGTATTGAGGTTGTTTTAAAACTTCGGTTATGCGTTTGCCGAGCTCAATTTGTTTTTTAGTTTCCGCATCCAAATCGGAAGCAAATTGAGCAAAAGCCGCCAATTCTCGGTACTGTGCCATTTGCAATTTTAATTTACCGGCGACTTTTTTCATGGCCTTAATTTGAGCGGCACCGCCGACTCGAGAGACAGAAATGCCGGTATTAAGGGCCGGACGAATGCCCTGGTAAAAAAGATCAGATTCCAAGAATATTTGGCCGTCGGTAATGGAGATAACGTTGGTAGGAATATATGCTGAAACGTCACCGGCCTGCGTCTCGATAATCGGTAAAGCGGTGATAGACCCCCCGCCAAAATTTTTATTAAGTCTGGCAGATCTCTCAAGCAGTCTCGAGTGAAGATAAAAAACATCACCAGGATAGGCTTCGCGCCCCGGAGGGCGGCGCAACAGCAGTGAAACTTGCCGATAAGCCCATGCATGTTTGGTTAAATCATCATATACAATCAACACATCTTTTCCTTTGTCCATGAAATATTCGGCGATGGCACAACCGGCATATGGGGCAATGTATGTAAGTGGAGCGGGGTCGGAAGCACCAGCAACCACTAAAATGGTGTATTCCATAGCGTCAAATTTTTCCAGCGTTGCCTTGATTTTTGCCACTTTTGATTCTTTTTGGCCGATGGCTACATAAATACAGATAGGCCTTTTTTCTTCTGGTATATCTTTTTGGTTAATAATGGTATCGATAGCTATAGCAGTTTTACCGGTACCGCGGTCTCCAATAATTAGTTCTCTCTGGCCGCGTCCGATCGGGATCAAGGCATCTATCGCTTTAATTCCCGTTTGCAAGGGCTCGGAGACTCCCTGCCTGGTGATTACTCCGGGGGCAATCTTTTCGATAGGCATTAATTTGGTGTCTTTTAGCGGCTCTTTAGCATCTAGGGGTTCGCCCAGGGGGTTAACAACGCGTCCCAAAATCTCATCACTTACTCCAACAGAAGCCACTTTTGAGGTTGAGGTAACTTTATCTTTTGCACTAATCTTTTCGTAGTCTCCAAGAATCACAGCTCCAACGGAATATTCTTCCAGATTTAGAGCCATAGCACTTACGGAGCCGGATGAACTTTCGATCTCCAAGAGCTCTCCACTTTTGGCATGGGAAAGACCGTAAATTTTAGCGATTCCATCACCAACCTCCGCTACCGTACCAAATTCTTGTTCGGAAACTTCTCGATCGTAAGCTAAAATATCTTTTTTAATTTGTTCTATTAAATCTGTGCCCATGCGACTCCTTATTGGATTTATTGGCCAATCTGTTTTACAACGCCAGCAAGCTGATTTTTGATGCTAGCGTCAATGATCAAATCTCCTGCTTCTACAATCAGTCCCCCGTAAATATTTTTGTTGACAACATTTTCAATTATGACCTCTTTATTGAATCTACGCTGCATTTCGAGCGAAATTGTTTTGATTTGCTCAGCGGATAATATTTCTTC
>CAYNIX010000101.1:0-3220 GCA_964397535.1 uncultured Candidatus Saccharibacteria bacterium
AGGGGAGGGACGAGAGCTTAGGGTAGTAATAAAACCGAAAAAGAATAAATAAAATTTCCAATTTTATATACTCAGTATCAAGTATCAAGAAGCAGGTATCAAGTATGGAAATGAAAAAATACTTTTAATAAATGGTAAAAAAAATAATTGATAGCTATCCATTCGCTAACTAACGATTAATTAAAATATGAAAAATGGACTATACATGATACTTGATACTTAATACCTGATACTAAAAACATGGAATTTGTTTAGATCAATTAGGCTCTGCCCGTAGGGCTACGACCGGAGAGAATTAGAACAATTAAGTCAGTTTACAAAGTGTCCAAGTGCTATAAATTATTACTAACTTTGGGGTTGTTGCCGGCAATCGTTATTGCTTTGCTAATTTATTTTTACAGGCCGCAGACACAAACAGGTGATTGGCAAAGAAAAAATATCACGGTTGGTGATAAAAATCTCAAAGTTTATGTCGCAGAGACTGCCGAATCCAGAGAAAGGGGATTGGCTGGATTCAGGAATCTAGCTGACGATGAGGGCATGTTGTTTGTATTTGATGACCCTGCAACGTACTCTTTCTGGATGAAAGCCATGGAGATGCCCATAGACATCATTTGGATAAAAGAAGGTCAAGTGGTGGGTATTACCCCTAATATTGCCCCAGAGTCCAACGTAGAGGATGAGAAGTTGACAAAATACTATCCACCAACCGACATTGATACCGTCTTGGAAGTACGCGCCGGCTGGGCAGAGAAATATGAAATAAAAATTGAAGATAGTGTAAATGACTTTTAGTTATAATTATTTGGAGAGATGCCAGGCCTGTCCTGAATTTATCGAAGGGGTGGTTGTCCGCCAAAGGCGGATAAAAATGGGACATACATAAGAGATAGTCTAATATCATGGAGAGATCGCATAGTTGGTCTAGTGCGCTTGTTTCGAAAACAAGTGTGGTCGCAAGATCACCGTGGGTTCAAATCCCACTCTCTCCGCCAATATTTATGAGCTTTTGTAGGCTCATTTTTGTCTATTGGATATGATTAGTTTATAATATCTATGAGCAATCATAAATCCTAAATCCCAAACTCTAAACTCTAAACAATGCATAAATTCAAAATGCTTTAAAAATTGAGACATTTGGATTTGGAATTTATTTAGAAATTAGGTCTTCGACTCTGAGGGATGAGCCCTCAGGCTCAGACTCGAATGAGATTTAGAAATTGCATCCCGTTTGTACCAAACGGGTATGCGATGTCCCCACCAAAGCTGTCTCGAAATACACCAATCTCGAATGTTATCAAGCCAGTGAAAATAGACCTTCTCAAAGCGTTTGGGAATTATTTTTATCTCACCGCTTTCGACCGACTCTTTAGCCGCTTTGGAAAGCGCCTTCATTTTTACAAACCATTGTAACGAAGGAATAGGCTCAATTGCCGCGTTGCATCTGTAGCAAACCGAGAGACTATTATCAACTTCTTCGACCTTTTCCATTAAGCCCGCCGAGTTCAAATATTCAACCAATTTATCCCGAGCCTCCCCGGTTTTCAGGCCCCTATATTTTTCACCGGCTTCATCTGACATACGGCCCTGCTCATTTATAACTTTAATTTTCGGCAGGTTGTGCTCTTCGGCCAGCCTCCAATCGACGGCGGAATGAGACGGAGTAACACCCACCGCCCCGGTGCCAAATTTGGCATCGATTGACCTTGAGGCAATTATTTGTATCTGTCTTGTAACACCATCGAGGCTAATATGATACGTTTTTCCAACATATTCTTTATAACGCGCATCATTCGGATTAACCGCTACTGCTACGTCCCCCAATTTTGTTTCGGGACGGGTTGTAGCGATGGAAATTGGGAAGTTTTTATCATATTTAAAGTAATAAAGCTTGGCTTTTTGCTCTAAGTGCTCGACTTCGTCATCAGCAATAGCTGTACCGCATTTTGGACACCAGTTTACCAAGTACTCGCCTCGATAAATCAAACCACTGTCATATAATCGGACAAACGCTTCATTAACCGCTTTGCTCATGCCGGGGTCTAGTGTAAAGCGTTCTCGGCTCCAATCGCAAGAAGCTCCAACAGCCCGCAATTGTTTATTGATTTTCCCGCCATATTTTTCTTTCCACTCCCAAACATGATCTAAAAATTTCTCGCGCCCTATTTCAAAACGGTTAATTCCCTGTTTTTTTAACATCTTGTCAACCACCGTTTGGGTAGCGATACCCGCATGATCGGTTCCGGGAATCCAAAGCGAAGGCTCACCCAAAGCTCGATGATAACGGATCATAATGTCTTGGAGCGTTGCAAAAAGCGCATGGCCGATATGCAATTCCCCAGTCACATTTGGAGGCGGAATGGCAATAACGAATGGCTTTTTATTAGTTTGTAGTTTGTAGGTTGTAGGTTGTAGAGAAATTCCTTCTGTGTCTTTTCTGTGAACAGAATCTGTGGATGTCACCTTCTGATTCACTTCTGGTTTAAAATAACCCGAACTCTCCCACTCCTCGTAGATCTGGCTTTCATTTTCTTTATGGTTCCAAGTTTTAGAAATAGTCTTTCCCATATTTATCTTCGTCTATTCTGTATTAATTATCCGCGTAGTTATATTATATTACTTCAAGATTATCATATCTTCAAATTTGAATCCACTTCAATTTCGTTCCACTGCAATACATCTCCACGAAGAATGTGATAATAAGCTGCGAGACCAATCATAGCCGCATTATCACCCGTGAGTTCCATTGGTGGCAACAACAAGTCAATATCAGTTTTTGCAAGCTCATTTGCCAAATTCTCCCTAAGATAACTATTTGCAGATACTCCGCCAGCAAGCAAAACTGTCTTGATTTCGTGTTGCTTTATAGCTTTTAAAGTCTTATCTACAAGATGCGACACTGCAGTTTCTTCAAAAACACAAGCTAGTTCCTGCTTAAAAGTGGATAATTTATGCGGATTATTTTGAAGTTCTTTCTCGGCTTTGCGTAGAGCATATAAGACCGAAGTTTTTAGGCCAGAAAAGGAAAAGTTGTATGAACTATCTTTAGCCAGAGGCAGAGGCAACTCTAATCCGCTTCGTTTACCATTTTTGCGAAAATCTGCAGCAACTTTTGATACAGCTGGTCCTCCTGGATAACCCAAATCTAGTAGCTTAGCTACCTTGTCAAAGGCCTCTCCAGCCGCATCGTCCAGTGTAGCCCCTATAGTTTTATACACAC
>CAYNIX010000102.1:0-3200 GCA_964397535.1 uncultured Candidatus Saccharibacteria bacterium
CTTGAGTATATTCGCCATCTTCCCGAATTTCTTCTCGATTCACCTCCATAAGACTACCGTAGGCAGCTCTGATAATTCTTGCTTCGGGAAACTCCGCCATCACTTCATTTATAGTATCAATTTTATCTTCTATTAAAACAAAAGGTTCATTTGGCTCCACTATTTCTTTGATAACCTCCAGTTTACTTCGATTATTATATAGACAATGATCTTCTCCCACAATATCTTCAATACCACACCTTCGAGCTTTTTCACGTTGATAATTTTCCCCGCCGACCGTAATTAAAAAAACTTCATCTCCCCGATTTTGATATTCTCTTAACCGACCCAAAACTTCCGGGTAAATTTTAGACTCATTGAGTTCGACGGCATAGACTTCTTCCAATTGTTCCTTAGCTTTGTCTAGAGGAAACTTTTTTAATGTATGCATATATTCAAGCTGAGCCAAAGGCCCTTCATAGCCCCGATGATATACCGCCTGATATGCTTCTTTGGCTTCTTCCATACTAAATAGTTCCGGATCACTATCACTCAGTCCCGGCTTCATAAAAATTTCAAATAGATGAGGCACCAAGCTACGTGTGCTAATAAGAGTATCGTCCATATCAAAAAATACTTTCATCCTCACATCTCCAAATATCTTAGGGCTTGATTAAGGTTGTGTATTCTTATGCCTTGCCAAACTTCTTTGTAAAATTTTGAGGCATCATCTATATCTAAATCATTCCGGACAATTTGGATACACAAAGCTTTGGGATAACGGTTTTTAACGTTTTCCAGAGTATCGCTGCGATCATCTATAATAATAAAATAATCGCGATGCATCACAACATTTTTCAGATAATCCCATTTTTGAATATCACAAATGTAAGTATTATCTATTACATCGGAAAGACCGGAAACTTCAACTTTTCTTTTCTGAAACTTCAAGTCTCCCATGGTTAGTACATCGGCTTCATATTTTGAACGATTTATTTTAGATAAAAAATCTCGCGAATCCGGATATACGTATTTTTCAACTAGCTTGTATAAATTATCTATTCTAGCACTAGTTAATCTTTCATTTGCGTGTTTTATTCTTTGCAGCCTTTGAAACTGCCCTTCAGGACTATATTTATAATCCAAACATTCGGCAATATAGGTTGAATGTATGTCTTCGTGATCATAACCCGATTTTAAAAAGGCATCATAAATCGCATCCCGCATTAAAGCAGTGTCAAACAAAGTTCCATCGAAATCAACAAATATTGGAATTTTATACATGACCCCATTATAACAAAATTAAATATAATGTCAGCATATCTTATTTATTCTATATGTAATAATAATTCTGAAATATCCATTATTTGTGATTATTTACACATAAGATTTGTGAATATTTGACATTTTTTTTAATATTAGATAACATAAAGATACTAAGACCTCCGTGGTAAATTACACAGATCTAAGGACACGGATTCTCACAAATAAAACAAAAAAGACAAAAATAAAAATGTTCTCTACTTAGATTTGATTATTTTCTTTCAATTTTAGTTTGGATAAACAGTTTTTATTTTGATAAAATTCGTAATTTTATGTGAGTAGCTATGGATCTAGAAACTCCAAAATACTGGAAAAAACTTATCAATCAGGGGCTGATACGCTTTTTTCTTCTTAAGGTTCTTTATAAAGACAAAGAATCCTACGGTTATAAAATTGTTAAAAGAATCGAGGAGTTATCCGAAGGAATTTGTCGTCCCACCGAGTCAACCATTTACCCGGCTCTCGAGCAGTTGATGAAGGGCAAATATGTTGATGTCCACCAAGTTTCAACCGGTCTTCGTACACGTAAAATATATGTTCTAAATGAAAAAGGCCGAGCCGCTTACCGTGCCTCCGCCAAGGCCTACGGCGAAATTATCCCGCTATTGCGAGAAGCCATAATGCTCTAAAACAGAATGATGAATAACGAATAATGAATAAAGCTTTTTTGTTTTAACCATTATTCTTAATTCATAATTCATTATTCATGCTTCCAGAACTATTAATGCCTGCGGGGGATCTAGAGAAGGCACGGATTGCTTACCAATTCGGAGCTGATGCTTGCTATGGTTCAACTTCTTCTTTTAGTATGCGCACCAGAGAAATCGCCTTTAATTACAAAACTCTAAAAGAAGCTATTAATTACGCCCACTCCATCGGCAAGAAATTTTATGTAACACTAAATACATATCCGCATGAAATTGAGTTGCCAAAGATCAGAACGCATGCGCGTAAACTGATAGCGATGCAACCGGATGCGATTATCGTGGCTGACGCTGGTGTTTTGACGATTGTCAAAAATGAAATCACAAAATGTAAGTACACGGCAGTACACGGTTCAAACACGGTTGAAAATGGATCCAAGATACAAATAAACCCCACTTCGCCCGCCGAATCGGCTGGGCTACGCGGGGCAAGAAGTATCGAGATCCATTTATCAACTCAAGCTAATGCCACCAATTCCGAAGCAATAAAATTTTGGGCAAAACAGGGCATCTCTCGAATAATATTGGCAAGGGAGCTTTCATTAATAGAGATTGAAAAGATTCGTAAAAAAGTTCCAAAAAAAATTATGCTCGAAGCTTTCGTCCATGGCGCCATGTGCAATTCGGTTTCCGGACGCTGTAATTTGTCAAATTATTTAAGCTACCGTGATGCCAATCGTGGCGCTTGCGTGCAAGCTTGCCGTTGGAAGTACGCCCTGGTGGAAGAGAAACGACCCAGCCAGTATATACCTATCGAAGAAGATGAAGCCGGCTCGTATATTTATAACTCTCGTGATCTATGTATGATCGAGCATTTGAAAGAAATGGCGGAAGCAGGCATCGGTTCATTTAAAATTGAGGGTCGGAATAAAAGCATTTACTACGCCGCCATCGTGGCCAGGGCTTACCGCAGAACAATCGATCTTCTCTCTCTTTCCCCAGCAATAAAACAATTCGGTAATAAAACAATCGGGAATAAAACCGCTCCAGCTCACAAAACAAAACTTTCGGTAAACCATCTTAAACACGAATTGATGACCGTCACCTCCCGCGGTTATTCTACCGGTTTCTACTTCGGACATCCCACGGATGCTGATATTGATTACAAAACCTCCCGCCCTTCCTCTGAGTGGCAATTTGTGGGGATTGTAAAAGAAGCTAGTAGCTATCAGCTAGCAGCTAATAGCTATCTCA
>CAYNIX010000103.1:0-3156 GCA_964397535.1 uncultured Candidatus Saccharibacteria bacterium
AATAATATAAAGATGTGTTCAATTAAAAGGTAAAAATGCAAGAGAACGGTTTGTGGGGGCTAGCAGGTAGAACTTAAGCAAAAGAACGATCTCAAAGATGTAAATATATATTATATTAGAGAAATGCAAATCTCTGATAAATATATGTTTATGAGTTAATACATATGTAAGAGTGCCGTACTAATACGACGCATAACATACATAATGCGACATAAATACAATTATTAAAGCACTGGCTTATTATATACAAAAAATTATTAATCCAATTAATATTCTTGAAATTTGTGATATTAATTTAATTAGTAAAATATTATTTATTATATATTACAATACATTATTACTTTGATTCCTGCGGTATTATAATATTATTTATTATCATAATTTCGTTAATAATAAAGCTAAAAGGCCACAGAATGGCCTGTATAAAGAGTTTTATTGATTATCTGATAAGTATTACCAGATAATACAATATCACAAGATATCAATATTATATTATTATTAAAAATCGATATTATAAAATTATTTTTTAATTAGCCTTCTAGATTTTATTGTAGTTATCGCGCTACTTTTAATAATGCCGAGGTTTTGAAAAATTCTCATTGTAAATACTATTAAGATTGCAAGATATAAATCCAAATTAAGTTTATCGCCAAAATAAGTAATAATTACAGCTAATACTATGTTGAATACAAACCCAGTTACAAAAGTAATTGTGTCAAATTTATTTTCAACTTCGCTTCTAATTGCGCCGAACAAAGAATCAAATATTCCGAGTAAGGCTACTGCCGTATACCGAGAATAAATAGGCGGGATATCAAGCTGTAAAAATCCACCTACTAATACTCCGACTGCGAGACCAATTATTATAAAATACATTTTTTGTATTCTCCCCTATTATAAATAGACATTGGACTGAGGGGCACAAAATAAGCCCATTTTTATTAATATCTATCAAAACTATTAATTGCTGTAATTTTTATTTAATAATCTAATAAAATTAATATGTATAATTAATAAAAATAAAAAATATTATTTTTAACTACCTCTCCCCTATCTGTCAGCCGCAACGGGCTTAATTCGATGAATTTTTAGTATTAGAGTGCCAAGAAACCAGCAAAGGGGCTGCCACAAATATTGAGGAATAAGTACCTATAAATATCCCAAACACCAAAATTAGGATAAAATGACGAATAGATGGAGCACCTAATAGAAGTAGCGAAATTAAGACTAAAATGGTAACTAATGAAGTATTTATCGATCTGGCAAGAGTTTGATTAACCGATTCTTCTGCTATTGCTTCAATGGATTTGTGTTTATTTTTAATAAAATTTTCTCGCAATCGATCATATATTACAATGGTGTCATGAACCGAAAAACCCATTATTGTAAGAAGAGCGGTAATAAATAAGGCATCCACTTCCATCCAGACAAAGTAGTGACCCATGCTTGAGGCAAAACCGAAAACTATAAAAAGGTCGTGCATAAGAGCCAATACGGCTAAGACGCCAAATTTCCAAGAACTAAGTGGTTTCGGAACCCGTCTGAAGGAAAATGCAATAAAAATAATAATTGCGATTGAAGCGATACTTACAGCAATGATTGATTTATTTGTGAGATCTTTGCCCACTAACGGCCCAATTGAGTCAAAACTGATTTCATTAATATCGGGTGCTTGACTAGAGGCAAACTCAAGAATTTGATTTTTCTGCTCGTTTGAAATTTCTTTAGTTCTAATGGTAAAAGAATCTTCTCCGGAGGGTTTAATTTGATAAGATTCGATACCTTGAGATTTTAAACTTTGTTTTAAAATGTTTTCTATATCTTGATTCGAGCTTTTTATATCAAGGATAGTGCCTCCTTGATAATCAATACCTATTCTGAGACCGAATATTAATAAAAATACGGCAGAAATTAATATCAGACTAATAGAAAGTATATACCAGTTTTTTCGGTTTCTAATTATTTTAAACATGAATCATCCTCCTGGCCTTGGAATTTGCTAAAAGCAAAGTGAAGGTTCTGGTAACTGTAATGGCTGTAAACATACTTACTAAGATACCTATGGAGAGAGTAAAAGCAAATCCTCGCACGGCACCTGAACCAAAATAATATAAAATAGCACAAGTTATCAAGGAAGAAAAATTAGAATCGCGAATTGATGGCCAAGCGCGAAAATATCCATCTGTCAAGGCAATAGACGGTGATTTACCAAAACGTATTTCTTCTCTCATGCGTTCAAAAATAAGTATGTTAGCATCAAGTGCCATGCCAATGGATAGGATAAAGCCGGCAATTCCCGCCAAACTAAGTGTTACAGGAATTAGTTTAAAAATTGCGAAGGAAATTAATGAATAAATTATTAATGCAATCGATGCTAACAAACCCGGCACTCGGTAATATGAAATCATAAAAATTACTAAAGCAATAAATCCCGCTAATGCCGCAATAATGCTCTGTTTAAGGCTGTCGGAACCCAATGAAGCACCAACATTTCGTTGTGCAATCAATTTTGCTGGAACCGGCAACATGCCCTCATTGAGACGACTTGCTAGTTTCTGAGCTTCAGCAATGTCTTTTTGGCCGGTAATAACTGCTTTGCCATTGGTTATCTCACTTTGAACATTGGGTGCGGAAACTATTTTATTATCAAGGACGATTGCAATTCGTTTATTTAAATTATCTTTAGTCAATTTAGCAAATTTATCCTTACCAGCATTATCAAAACTAATTGATACTACCGGATCAGACTGTATTGATTTTTGACTGGTGTCAAATGTTGCTTCGGCAGAAGTCAAATTACGGCCGGTAAGATCGCTTGAAATCCATTTACCCGGGTAAGTGTAATCTTCGTAGTAATCTTTTAGTTCAACCCCGTTTTCATCGCTAGATTCGGTCATGAATACCATTTCATATGTTTGCCCTATCGTTTCTACGGCCTGATTGATATCTTTTACACCGGGAAGCTCAATTAAAATCCTGTCTGGGCCCATGTTTTGAATTGTCGGCTCAGCAACACCCAGAGAATCAATTCTGTTTCTAAATACACTTTTAAGATTATCTAAATCTTTAACTTTGTTGCTTGATTGGCTCAAATCTGCCTGATAGATCAGTTCGGTTCCGCCTTGAAGATCGAGCCCTAATCTTGCTTTAATTTTA
>CAYNIX010000104.1:0-3144 GCA_964397535.1 uncultured Candidatus Saccharibacteria bacterium
ATCCGCTGATTCCTTAGATGAAGCAAAAATCGAAGAAGCAAAAATTCGGGCCCAAAAGATGTTAGCAAATGTAACCGACGATGTTGAATTTGCCAATGTTGAGGGGCTGCTTGAAAAACAGTTGGCAAAACTTACTTTTCTTAAAAGACGCAAAAGAAAACTTTAATAAAAGTGCCGTTATATCAATTCTTATATTCTTTGAATTACGAAATACAAAAGAGCATATAGCTTTTACGAGCGGCGGTTCCGCGTAAGCGGATAGGATGGCTTGACCTGTCATGAGCTATGTCGAATGAGAGCCCGAAGTAAAAGTAATGCGAAAGAGAAGTATTTTATAATTGATACTATATTATAAAAACTGTCCAATCTTGGGCAGTTTTTATATACGAGATATCTTGATAATTTAATTAAATCTAAAGCTAGCCACCATGGCATCAATTTCAGCATCATGAGTACCGGCAGCATCGGAATTCACCCAGGTGATATTGTAGCAATATGATCCCTTGTTTACGTGGTATGCGGTTTCGTATTGTCCACCCATCATATTTGTAGTATCCGTCACATTAGTTTTCCAAGCGTCTAGCCCTTGAAATTTGACCTCGCTGACAGTTATCCCTTCACCAGATAGCTGGCTCAAACCACATAAATTATCATTAACAGACACGGAAAAATATTGTGAAATTGGCCCCGCATTCAGGGGAATAGCGCGCTCGGAAAGTGCGGTTTTACTCACCCAAACCACACTGCCCTCGCTTGGTACGCGTGCTGAGGTTTGGCCATTCCAATACCAATCTACCAAAGAGAATGTTGTTGGATACTGGAATAAGTAGCCGTATTTTGTTGAGGTATAAGTTAATAAGTTGCTTGATGAACTTGTAGTGCCGGTTGAAGTAACGGATGATTCCGAAGCACTATCGGCCGCCTTTTTCAATTGTGATATTTCACGGCTTAGCTCGGAAATTTTTTCCTTGTCGCTATTTTGGCTCTTCTGCCACTGCCTGTTTTGATAATAAAAACCCCCGGCCAAAAGCGCCGCCATTACCACCACGGTTAAAGAAATTACCAAGATTGTAGATAAGCCTTTTTTCATATAGCCCTCCGATTATACATTTACAATGCTTTAAAAGTAGCTACCACATTTTTAATATCGCCAACAGCCGCAACAATATTGCTATCTGGTGGAAGATCTTGGGCTGTTGAATAACCGATAACCCAGTTGCCGGAGGTACCAACTAGTGTAGGCGTTGGGCCCTCTTCGGAGCTGATAATTTGCCATTGTGCCCTGCTATATACTCCCAAAGCAAAAATGCTAGCCGTACCGGCTAAATATTCGAGAGATTCACTTTGATAATTGCTACTGGTAGTAGGTAAACAGACATAATAATATTTAGCTGAATTGTCTACGGCCCCTGGAGTAACTTCCTTCATCTGATACCCCTGCCATTTGCTATTGAACTGCAAGCTAAAACCATAGGTGGTGTTTTGGTATAGATAAGGATCTAAAGCAGGAGTTATATTGTCTTCCGGCGCAGTCGCGATATCAGTTTGGCTTGACTCGGCCTCTTCAGTGGCCTCTTTCAAATCATTAACCTGGTTTTGCAAGTCAACTATCTGCTTGTTTAGGTCCTCTTTGGCTTTATTGTTTTGGTTGTTTAAATAATACCAACCTCCGGCTCCCGCCCCACCCATGGCAATCACAGTAATGACAATAATCCAAAGAACAGCCAGTCCCTTTTTCATAAACCCTCCTAGATAATTTCACATGCAAATATATTGTATCACAAATAGCCCATTATTTGCTGTAATTTATATTATTTACTATTTACCCTTAATTTTAGACATTTACCGTCCGCGTTAAGCCCACTTTGTTCCGCATTATTCCGTGTAAATTTTCCGCGGTTAGTAAGTTCCGTGTTTAGCTTACTTGACGGTTACGCTTTTGGCTAGGTTGCGGGGTTTGTCGGGATCGAGCTTCTTCTCGAGTGCTATATAATAGGCCATGAGTTGAGCATAAACGATAGATGCTAGGGGAGTTAATAAGCCGTTATCAGCCACAGGCAAATATTTCTCAAAGACCTCATTATTTTGATAAGAGATGCCAATTACCTCCGCTCCACGAGCTTTTACCTCCATGGCATTAGAGACAATCTCTTTGTCTACTCCGTCGTTAGCGGCAAAACATAGCACCGGTACGCCTTTTTCAATCAGCGCAATCGGTCCGTGTTTTAGGTCGCCTCCGCCAAAACCCTCGGCATGGATGTAAGAGACTTCTTTGATTTTTAAGCATGATTCCATAGCGTTGGCAAAATTTATGCCACGGCCTAGAGCGTAAATATTATCGACCCCGGCTAAATACTTTGCCATTTTTTTGATTTGATTTCTGGATTTTTCACTTAGAATTTGAGCCACGTCTGCTTTTATTTTTAAAAGTGCTTTTTTAGCTTTAATTTTTTGATCGAGCAAAGCCCCGGACAGCATCACGAACATCGCCTGTTGCGAAACATAGGCTTTAGTAGATAGTACACAAATTTCCGGTCCCGCTTTAGTGAGCAGGGAATAATCGGCGGCTCTCATCAAACTTGATCCCATGACATTCACAAGCGCTAAAACGCGCGCACCAAGTTTTTTACCGCTTTTTACAGCTTCCAGTACGTCGGCAGTTTCACCGCTCTGTGATACGGTAATTATCAGATCACCTTTTTTTACCAAGTGAGCAAAGTGGGGGAATTCGCCTGCCGAAATGGGTTGGGTCATAATATTATTCTTTAGAGCAAGAAGGTAAGAGCCGTAAATCCCGGCATGTAGAGCCGTGCCGCAAGCAACAATATAGATATTTTTAGCTTTTTCAATCATCTTGACGGCGGGTAAAAGCTCTTCCTCCGAAATACCGGCGGTTTTTTCAATAACTGCGGGTTGTTCCAGCATCTCTTTAATCATAAAGTGGGGATGACCGCCCTTTTCCGCTTCATCCAAATCCCATGTGATCTTTACTTCCTTGGCCTTGATGGCTTTACCACTATTTATGTCGCATAATGTGTAGTTTTCTCCATTTAACTCAACCAATTGAAATTCATCCAAAAAGACCACTTTTTTTGTGAATTTTAAAAAGGCGGGGACATCGCTTCCTAAATAAAATTCACCATC
>CAYNIX010000105.1:0-3127 GCA_964397535.1 uncultured Candidatus Saccharibacteria bacterium
TAACGAAGATTAAGACGGAAGACGACGACTAGAAGTACACAAATTTTTTACACAAATATACACCAATAGGAAGTGTGATTACCGTTCAAAGCTTCCAAAATAATGATTCTTTCATAAATTTTGATTTTTGATTTTTGAACTTTGATTTATTTTGCCGGACACTCAAAAATCCCCTGCTTATTCAGCCGGGGATTTTTGTATCTACTTTAGACTTTCTACTTTACAACTTTCAACTCAATTTCTTTCCGCGTCCCCTTCCGCGGTTAATTACATCATCATACTAGGATCCATGCCTCCGCCCATTGGCGGCATTGGAGGAGTCTTTTCGGGCTTGTCCGATACGATGGCCTCGGTTGTCAAAATTAGCGCGGCAATCGAAGCGGCGTTTTGAATGGCGGTACGAGATACTTTGGCCGGATCAACGATACCAAATTCAACCATCTTGCCATATTTGCCGCTTGCCGCATCATATCCCTCACCCGGCTTCATAGATCGAACCTTCTCAATTACCACTGAGCCTTCAACACCTGCGTTCTCGGCGATCTGGCGCATTGGCATCTCCAAAGCTTTACGAACAATCTCAAGACCTATTGCTTCGTCGCCGTTAACCGCTATATTTTTAAGTTCACTGATGGCGTCAACAAATGCCACACCGCCTCCGGCCACGATACCTTCTTCAGTAGCGGCCTTGGTTGCTTCAACCGCGTCTTCAACCTTGAATTTTTTCTCTTTGAGTTCGGTCTCGGTAGCAGCGCCCACTTTGATAACCCCCACTCCACCGGAAAGCTTTGCCATGCGCTCGGTAAGTTTTTCTTTATCATAATCGGAAGTTGTTTTTTCTATTTGAGCCTTAATTTGAGCAATTCGGGCATCGATTTCAGCTTTTTTGCCTTTGCCTTCAACTATGGTAGTTTTATCTTTGTCGGCTTCAATTTTGCGAGCTCTGCCCATCATTTCAATCTTTGCGTCTTCAAGCTTCATTCCGGTATCTTCGGTAATCACAACTCCACCGGTAAGCACAGCTAAGTCTCCGAGCATCTCCTTGCGTCTATCGCCAAATCCCGGAGCTTTTACAGCTACCACGCTCAAAACTCCGCGAAGCTTGTTAACTAAAAGCGTAGCCAAAGCCTCACCGTCAACGTCTTCGGCGATTATCAACATCTCTTTCTTGCCGGCTTGAGCCATCTTTTCCAAAAGAGGTAAAATTTCCTGAATAGAAGAGATTTTTTTATCGGTTAATAGAATATACGGATCTTCAAGCGCCGCCTTCATGCTTGATGTATCGGTCATCATGTAGGGGCTGATGTAGCCATTGTCAAACTGCATGCCTTCGACTGTTTCTTTCTCAAGCCCTAAGGTATTTGATTCTTCAACCGTAATCACCCCGTCTTTGCCTACCATATCCATTACATCGGCTATCAGCTCTCCAATTTCTTTATCACCGGCCGAAATGGTGGCTACTTGAGCAATCTCTGCTCTGCCGGCTACGGCTTTGGCATTCTTTTTGATGGTATCAACTACTTTTGCCGTTGCTTTTTCGATGCCTCTGCGAATCTCTATGGGGTTGGCACCGCTTTCTACGCTTTTTAAGCCGGCATTAACCATAGCTTGAGTTAAGAGTGTAGCCGTAGTTGTGCCATCGCCAGCCACATCATTGGTTTTGCTGGCAACTTCTTTAATCATTTGAGCACCCATATTTTCGAATTTGTCTTCAAGCTCAATCTCTTTGGCAATTGTTACGCCGTCATTGGTAACGGTCGGCGCACCGAATCCCTTATCAAGCACCACGTGGCGTCCACGGGGGCCGAGTGTTACCTTAACGGTATCTGCCAATTGATTGATCCCATCCTGCAATTTTTTTCTAGATTCCTCCGAAAATGCAATTTGTTTAGACATGTTTTCTCCTTTTAGTAGAATAACCTAATAACCGAAAAACCAAGAAACAAAGAAACCTATGGTGTTTAAAAATTTTTTTGTTATTTTGTTCTTTTGTTTCTTCGTTCTTTTGTGGTATCTTACAGAATACCCAAAATCTCTTCTTCTTTCATAATTTTATAATCTTTTCCCTCGATTTTGATTTCATCTCCCGCATATTTACCGTAAACTACTTTATCGCCCCGCTTTACGCTGAATTCGTGTTTCTTACCGCCCGATAATTTTCCTGTGCCAAGAGCTACGATTTCACCTTCTGCCTTTTCTTCTTTGGCAGTATCGGGAATATAAATGCCGGACTTTGTTTTTTCTTCGGCGCTAACTGGTTTTACCAGCACTTTGTCACCCAGTGGTTGCAACATTTTTACCTCACTAATTATTAATACGTACTAATTACTAATTTACTAAACTACTAATTTATAAACTTTCCCAACAGCCCATTCGTGTTAATTTGTGTTAAATATTTGTGTAGTTATTATTGTAAAGTATGCTTTACATTTTTGTCAATAGGCTAAAGCCTATTTCACTTACAAATTACAAATCTGGCAAAAATTATGAACAGGATCAATGCAATATCAATGAATTTAATTTTCAAATAATTTGTACTTTAGTTTAATTCGTAATTAGTAAGTGTCTTTTTTCAATACAAAATAAGCGGCATCCCCTCCCGCCTAAATATAGATTATCAAAAAAGTAGGAATAAATAAAGTGTTTAAATAAAAAAGTGAGGTGACGTCGCAAGGGGGGAACGACATTCACCTCACATCCATTTTATAATGGAAAATTAATTCAGTCAATACATTTTGTCACAGATACTTGAAATATTGAGTAAACAATTAAATAAATTACATTTTCCAATAAGTTTCTACACGTACACGTACTAATTACTAATCTACTAAAATACTAATTTTGATCAATTTCCGGTTTTGATTTTCTCATTCTATAACCTAGAAACTAATACCTGCTTCCTGTATCCTATCTTCTGTATCCTGCTTTATACTTGATACCTGATACTTTTTTATTTCACGTACTAATTACTAATGTGCTAAATTACTAATTTTCATCATCTATTATTGCCTTTTAGCTTAATTCTGTATTCTATATTCCGTATTATGTTTTATACTTCATACCTGATACTTAATACCTGATACTCCTCTTTTGAACTTTATAAACTTTACTAACTTTATGAACTTTA
>CAYNIX010000106.1:0-3058 GCA_964397535.1 uncultured Candidatus Saccharibacteria bacterium
CATTGATAATTAAATCAGAAGTTTTAAGTATGCTATTTTTAACATTAGTAGAATTTATATTTTTGTTTACGACAAATGCTAAATCACGCGTAAGAGCGGGGTATTTTGATATTGGCCTGTAATTTACGTTAAAATTCTTTTTGAGACGAATATTGTCAAATTTTATTTTAGAGTTTGTTATTAAGTCTTCTATGCTTGTTTCAGCAATTTCTACACAAGATTTTTTAATCTTATATATTTTAAGTTCATCTTTATCCAGTGTTTTTATCTTAAATATATCCTTATTTATGTCGAGTTTTTTTAATAACATTTCTAGATATCTGTTTATTTCACCGGGCGAATTTGAAACTTGCACCATGGTTAGCATCCATTTTTCCTGAGTTTTTAAATAAACCGGATTAATTTCAAACAGCTTAATATTCTCAAAAGATCCGTTTATGGCGATATTTTTAAGAAGCGAAGGAATAAGCGAAACTCTCATAAATTTGTTTTCTATCTGTACGGGATTAGCAATTTCCAGTAAATCTTTTTTACTTAACGATAGAGTTTGTATATCTCTCTCGGACATAAACGGGTAATTAATTACCTCGCAGTAACCAATGTTTGAAAGTTCTTCTTTCAGAAAGTCTTTAAAATAAAAAGATGTTTGAGCTGTTTTATCAACTTTTTCAAGTGGTAAATCTTTTATTTTATCGTATCCATATACTCTGCCAACTTCTTCAGCTAAATCTTCTATTAAATTTATATCATGCCTCCACGAGGGCACGGTGCATTTTCCTTGTGAAATTGTGAAACCGAGATATTTTAAATAATGGTGAATTTGGTCTTTACTTAGGGTAGTGCCTAAGATTGAATTAATTTTGTTATATTCGAGATTTATTATCACCTTATCTATCGGAGATGAGTCAGAAACGATTCCGCTCAATATATTTCCGCCAGATATTTCTTTAATCAATTTTGTAACAGCATTCAACGCATATTCGGTTATTGCCGGATCAATTCCTCGTTCAAACCTGTATGATGCATCTGAACTTATATTAAGCCTTTTAGCCGTCTTTCTGATTGATTTTGGGTTAAATTCGGCAGCTTCCAGTATAATATTTCTTGTTTTATCTGTAATGCCGCTTTCCAGACCACCCATAATTCCTGCTATGGCTATTATTTTATTTTTGTCAGCAATAATGATGTCATTTCCGTCAAAGGAATATTTGACTCCGTCCAAAGCGGTTAATGTTTCATTTGGCTTTGAATTTCTTACAATAATATTACTACCTACAGAATCCATATCAAAGGCATGTAGCGGTTGACCAATATCGAACATTATGTAATTAGTGGCATCTACCACATTATTTATTGGAGTAAGTCCGAGTTTAATCAGTCTCTTTCTAAGCCAAACGGGAGACGGGCCAACTTTAATGTCTTTTAATACCCGCGCAAAATATCTTGGACATAGAGATTTGTCGACTATGTTTACCGAAAGACAATCCTGCGCATTCTGCGCCGCCATGGACAGGCTTATTGGCTCCTTCTTTAACAAAACACCCTTATAGGCTGCAATTTCCCTTGATATGCCGATATGGCTTAGGCAATCACCTCGATTAGGAGTAATTTCCAAATCGTAAATTGTATCTGAATCTAAGTAGTGTGATATGGGTTTGCCCAATTCATATTCATTTGATAATTCCAGTATACCCGTGTGGTCATCTCCAAGCCCAAGCTCGTGTTCTGAACAAAGCATGCCTTGCGATATTTCCCCCCTAATTTCGCATTCTTTAATTTCATCTTGGCCGATTTTTGCTCCAATTTTCGCCAAAGGCACAATCATATCTTTTTTAATATTTTGAGCACCGCAAACAATGTTGTAAATATCTTGATTGTCGGTAACTCGGGCTATCCGCAGCTTATCAGCATTTGGATGCGGTAAAACTTCCACAATCTTCGCGGTTACAATTAATTCATCTATGTTTTGCCTGATATCATCCACATCAAAACCAGCAGTCTTGGTAAATATTTCAATTAGCTCGTTGTCACTTAACTTTGATTTTAAATATTGCTCTAGCCAGCTTTTAACAACAATCATACAAACCTTAAAATTGTTTTAAAAATTTTAGATCTCCGCCCCTAAGTAATCTAATTTCATCAATATTCCATTTTAACATTACCATACGATCAATTCCCATACCAAAAGCAAATCCACTGTATTTATTTGGGTCCAGCCCCATGTTTTTAATAACATTCGGGTGTATCATTCCGCTGCCCAACACTTCAAGCCAACGACCTTTATATTTCATATCGACATCAATTCCCGGTTCAACAAAAGGATAATGATGGGGTCTAAATCTGACATCAATTTCATCACCAAATATTTCTTTCAAATATTTTTTAAGGGTCCAAAACAGATGGCCTATCTTTACATCCTTATCGATATAAACCCCCTCTAGTTGAAATAATGTATTTTCGTGTTTCGAGTCAGTGGCTTCGTTGCGATAAACTGTACCGGGTATAATAAATCTCAAAGGGGGCTTTTTTGTCTTTGCTCCTCTTATTTGACCGTTTGAGGTGTGAGTACGAAGTACCCTGCTATCGGTTAAATAAAAGGTATCCTGAGTGTCCCGAGCCGGATGGTCCAAAAACATATTAAGAGCATCAAAATTATACCACTCGGTGTCAATTTCGGGACTTTCATAAACAAAAAATCCCAAAGCCTCGAAAAAGGCTACGCTTTGACGAAGATATCTGGTAATTGGATGTAGGCTACCCTTGATCATACAAACCTCTTTTTAGTTTGAAAGAACATTTCAAGTAAAATAAATACCAAGAGAAGAGGAAATGCCACCCAGGCATCAAATAATTTAAGACCTCTAAGAATTAACACGCTGGTCAATGAAAGCGACACTATAAATCCCTGCCTAACGCTTGACCACAATACCCCCTCATTACCATCTTTACCAAAAAAATATACTTTGATTAAATATATTAACAGTGATAGTATGCCTGTTAATGCAGAAAAGATGGATAATTAGAAAAATATAAATTGATAAGTGGCGGAGGCGTAAGG
>CAYNIX010000107.1:0-3052 GCA_964397535.1 uncultured Candidatus Saccharibacteria bacterium
CGGTTGATTTGGTATCAGATGCTGAAACATTATTTACTTATAAATTTGACAATATTAACCCATCATCACCCGAATATATAAATATTAACCCACAATCTTGTTCCAGCGCTGCTAGCTTTGCGTTGGCTTGGCCAGCCGCATCTGACGAAGGAGGTTCGCAGATAAGTGGTTATCAATATAAAAACGGTTCTTCCGGCCAGATAAATTTAGTTATCGAAACATCTGTTTCGGTTTCAGCATACCAGGAAGGTGACAATGTTTTTTATCTTCGTTCGCTAGATAACGCAGGGAATTATTCCAGTTGGCAGACGGCAGTTTATTGTGCAAGCGCTAGCGTGCAGGTGTCGGAAGGGCCAACACTTGAAACTGGCCCCGCCTCGATAGCTGTTAGTTGGGTATCCAGTAAAAAAACTACTGGCTTTGTGGAGGTCAGGGATGGTAACACTTATAGAGAACCGCAAGGTCATCGCGATTATAAAACATCGCACAGTGTCATGATTTCCGGACTGAAATCGGAAAAAGCTTATCAATACAGGCTAATTTGGCAAGATGAGGATAAAAATGAGGGAGAGAGTGAGTGGTATGAAGCGACTACGTTAAAAACTCCACAAGTTGAAAATTTGAAAGCCGAGATTATTTCGGCCAACAGAATTTTAATAACATGGCAAACAAATTATAGTTCGAGCGCTATTTTGGAATATGGTGTCAATAATTACGCTAACAGTATAGCATTCAGCGGGTTATCAAGTAATTATAGCTTACAAATTGATAATCTTGCTCCAGGTACTGGCTATCAGGCAAGGGTTATCGCCACTGTTGATAACGCTGATTTTAGCTCTGCGCTAAGTTTTTCCACCCCTCCCTTGCCTCAAATTAACTCACTCACCATGGAACCGATTGCCGATAGACCCGATATGGCGCATAAAGTAAGTTGGAAAACTAATATTGCCACCACAAGCTCCGTTTATTATGGCAAAGCCGGAGAAATCAAGAAAGAGATATCATTATCGGATAGGGTTGTCGACCATGAGATTGTTATCACAGAGCTCGCAGATATGAGCCAATATGACGTCTACGCCAAGGGGAGCGATCAGTATGGCAATGTAGCCGAAAGTCAGGTTTATAAGCTTCAAACCGGTTACGATAACCGTCCACCCAAAATTTCTCATGTCGTTATTGAATCATCCAATGTAGGACTGGATAAACAAGATAAGTCCCAAATAGCGGTCTCATGGAAAACGGATGAGCCTTCGAGCAGTATGGTTGAATATGGGGAGGGAGTCAGCGGCAGCGACTATACCGGGAGAACTGTTGAAGATAAGGCTTTTACGACCAATCACTTGGTAATTATTTCCGATTTGGAACCGGCCAAGCCCTATCATATCCGCGTAGTATCCACAGATAAGGGCAGCAATACCACTTATTCCGAAGATCACACGGTTATCTCCGGCGATGTGCCCAGAAGCGCGCTTCAGATCATTTTAAGCGTATTCCAAAGAATATTTAGTTGGGTAAAATTATAAATATGGATAACGAAGAAGATAAAATCAAACACGAAACGATTATCGAGGTCGAAGACTTAAAGCGCAGCTATTTTATTGGTGAAAATCAGATTGCAGCGCTTAATGGTATAGATTTAAAGGTTCACGCCACCGATTTTTTAATGATTTTCGGGCCGTCCGGCTGCGGTAAATCAACTCTGTTAAATCTCATTTCCGGCATGGATACCCCGAGCGAGGGCAAGGTGGTAATCCGCGGCACTAATATTTTTAAGCTCACAGAAGATGAAAGATCCGAGTTTCGTTCTCAAAAAATGGGCATGGTTCATCAAATGTCATATTGGATCAAATCTCTAACAGTCCAAGAAAATGTCGCTCTGCCCCTAATTATACATGGAGAAAAACCGTCTTATGCCAAAAATAAAGCTATGGAGATGTTGGAAGAGATAAAAATTTCCCGGTATGCCAAAATGTATCCAAGCCAATTGTCCGGCGGTCAACAACAAAGGGTTGGCATCGCCAGGGCGCTGATATCAAATCCCTGGATTATTATGGCAGATGAGCCCACAGGAAATTTGGACAGTACTACCTCCGATCAAATCATGGCTTTGTTTGATACCCTTAATCGTAAACATCGCCGCACCATTATAATGGTTACCCACAATCAAGCTTACTGGGAGATGGGAACGCGTCGCATTGAAATGAAAGACGGCCTGATTGTAAAGGAGGAGAGCCATGGATAAGCTATTCATTTTACAATTTGCCTTTAAAAATTTGCTAAGCCACAAGCTTAGGTCAATTTTAACCTTGACAGGAATTGTGATAGGCATATCAGCGATCGTTTTTTTGGTTAGTTTTGCTTTCGGTATCGAGCGCTTGGTTACTAACGAAGTCTCAAGCGGTGATGCCTTTAAATTGATTGATGTTGGAACGGGTAATTCCCAGGTCGTTAAGCTCGACAAGGAAGCTATTGGAAATCTGACGCAGCTTTCGGAGAGTAAAAAAGTTGATTATACCATCAATATTGCCGCCAAAGTTAAAGAGGAAGACAGAACTATGGATGTGGCCTTATTTGGCACTTCAGCCAATTACCTTTCTTGGAGCGGGTTGGAGCCCAGGTACGGCAAGGCCAGTTTTAATTCTACAAACCGTGGAGTTATGGTCAATAAATCTTTTTGCGAATTTTTAGGGACGAAAACTCTGGAGGATGCAATAGGCCAAAAAATAAAACTTGACTTTGTGATTCCGAAGGAATCTACCGATCTCCTAGAATCAACCAATGTAGCTGATCAAGAATTTGAAATTATTGCGGTATTTGATAATGATTCAAGCCCCAATGCTTATATTGAACGTCAATATTTGGAAGATCAAGGCATAGTAAATTTTTCGCAAGTAAAAATTGAAATGAAATCACGCGACAAGGTTCAAGAGCTGCGCAGTCAGGTTGAAAGCATGGGTTTTAAAACCCAATATGTAGGCGACACAGTGGCGCAAATCGAGCAGATTTTTAATATATTTAAAATCATTTTAGGTAGTTTCGGTTTGATTGCCTT
>CAYNIX010000108.1:0-3000 GCA_964397535.1 uncultured Candidatus Saccharibacteria bacterium
GAAAAAGATGTCATCATGGATCGATTCTCTAATATGGAATTAGATATATTAGTTAGTACATCGGTAGTCGAGGTAGGTGTTGATATCGCCAATGCAACCATCATGATGATCGAAGATGCCGAGCGATTCGGTCTTGCTCAATTGCATCAATTTCGCGGGCGGGTGGGGCGAAGCGACAAGCAATCATTTTGTTTTTTGTTCAGCAATTCGCAAAGTGAAAAATCCCTTGATAGGCTGAAAATTATGGAGAGTGTTTCAGACGGCTTTAAATTAGCGGAATTTGATCTTAAAAATCGAGGTGCGGGGGATATATTCGGCACGGAACAATCGGGATTTATGGATGTAAAATTCGCCAACCTGTCGGATACAGCTCTGATTTCACAAGCCAGCCACGCATCGAAAGAGCTCATAGCCGTAAATCGAGAGCTTTCGAATCTTGAAGCTTTAAAAAATAAGCTGAAAAATTTTGAAGCAAGCTTGCATCTTGAATAGATATATATAAATTAAGTACAATTAAAGCAAATGGAAAAAATAGGCAAAAAAGAAAAGTTCAATTTGGATGATTTTATATTCCGCTACAAATGGTGGATTGGCAGTATTTTGCTGATTTTGGTCATGTTGAGCGGTGGTCTTTTGCTTTGGAAAAGCAATAGGCTGAATAATAAAGAAAGAATAATCAATAATGGGGATGAGCTAGGGCTTTTAAAAGAGCAAATTTCAAAACAAGAAGCGCGTATTTCGGAGCTTGAATTAATAATTAAAAATCCGGAATCAAGCGCCACTTCGACTTCAAATTCATCGGACTCTACAGGTACTGTAGCGGGAGCATCAACCGGCACGGATAGTACAAAATCTTCAGTACCAAAGGGCAAAATTAACCTAAATACCGCCAATACCTCGGAGCTCGATAGTTTGCCCGGTATCGGGCCGGTTTATGCGGAGAGAATCATCGAATATCGCAAAAGCCACGGTGGTTTTAAAAATATTACGGAGCTTAAAAACATCAAAGGCATAGGCGACAAAACTTTTGAGAAGCTAAAGGATTTGGTGATTATATAAAAGGAGGTAAACCTATGGAGGAAATTAATAACAAAAAAGTATCAATGACGGGGCAATTATTTATATATGCCCTGTTATCTAACTTACTGGCATCCTTGTTGACTGTAGTTTACTTTTCACTACCACTAATTTTTGGTTATGCTGAAGGTGGCCTGCATGACCTTGGAATATTTGCAGTTATGCTTGTTTGTGTTTTGTTTGGAATTATTGGCGGTCTGTCTACCGTTTTGTTAACACTTGTTGTGTGGGTAATAAATAAAATATTAGGTAAACTAGACAAAAATATTTATAATGATCTTCCTTTATTGGTTATTGTATCGATAGTTTCTAATACCTTTATTATACTTGTCTATTCATTACTTAATGCCTTTGACGAATCTACGATAATTGCTGCATCAATATTTGCTATTTCAGCACTTTTTATTGCATTTTTCTCGCATAATAATTTTATTAAAATGCAGAGGCGATTAGAACAAAATAATCAAATTGTCCAACAATCATAAAATAAAAATTAAATGAGATTAGAGTAGCAGTAAAATGCGACAGCCCCCCGGAGCTTCGGGGGGCTTTGGACAGTCTAGAGAGCAGCGCCTGTGTTCAAGCTGCCAACCACTTTACTCGGCTAAAACGGAAAACCGGAGGAGGGCGGCTATCTTGAACATTGATTCGAAAATCTCACCCCCTTCCAAAGCATACGAGAAGAACTCCTTCAAGTTGGGGTAGCCGTCCAAGCTGGGGTAGCGGATTGGGGTGTCAGTCATTGCTGCGATTGCAACAGCTAAGATTGTTTGCATGCTCTGAAGGTATGCTGCCTGAAAAGCAATCTTGGCGACTACTTTGCGCGGAATTTGTGCTTTCATAAATCTGTAATCTTCAGACAGGCCCACGTGTTTCGTCAAGATTGCTACCAGGACCCTTTGCAGGGAATGAAGCGTTCTGCACGACTGAACCAGCGTTATGGCTTTTGAGACGTCGTGACCACTCATAGGAGCCTCCCTAGAAGTTCTGTATTGTGACTTTATCATACAAATACAAAAATGTCTATGTGATGGTGACAAAACACCTGTTATTTGCTACAATCTATTTGTTTATGGGCGTATGGTGGAATTGGTAGACACGCTAGTCTTAGGAACTAGTGTCGAAAGACATGGGGGTTCGAGTCCCTCTACGCCCACCAGATGAATTGGCCAAAATCGGGTCTTTTTTTAAATAATTTTGCTATAATATAAGCATGAATGGCGACTTAAAATCGAACTATACCGACGAAGAGCTGGAGGAGCTTGAAGATGAACTTCTCGAAGAAGATTTTCACGACAGAGAGGAGAAGATGCCGGTTGACGGGCGGAGTGTATTTGAAATCGAGAGGCTGAAACACTCGAAAGAGAAGGAACGGGAACAAAGTCGGGAGTAATTTATAAAAATAGGAAGGAGCCGCACTAATGTGCGCTTGGTTTTTATGCTCGAAGGATCTAGCCTGATATCTGCATACAATAAGTTTTCTTCAATCGAACAGGGTTTAAGCGTGTCAGAAGCTAGAAGCAGGCTTGCAAAATACGGACGCAATAAATTGCCGCAAAAAAATCATTTTATAGTGCTTAAAAATATAGCCAGCCAGTTTTCCGACTTGCTGGTAATTATTTTATTGATTGCCGGAGTTCTGTCATGGTTTTTGGGAGATATGAGAACAGCCATAGTGATGTTTGCCGTGGTGCTGTTAAATGCTTCTATCGGATTTTGGCAACAATACAAAACAGAAAAAGTCCTTCTGGCTTTAAAAAACATGTTACCCCAAGCAGCGCAAGTAATGCGTGGCGGAAAAATATACGAGATTTTAGCTTCCGAAATCGTACCCGGGGATGTAGTTTTGCTTCAGGCCGGAGACGCTATTCCTGCCGACGGACTTATTATTGAGTCATACTCGCTGAGAGTTAATGAATCGGC
>CAYNIX010000109.1:0-2909 GCA_964397535.1 uncultured Candidatus Saccharibacteria bacterium
CTATATCGTAAGTTAAATTGGGCAACAAACTGTAGATTGTAGACATATTATCAAGGATCTGGCGATCCGAAGAATTAAGTATGATTTTTGGAGACAAATAATATTTAGAGGACGTGTCATAACTATAAATATCATCAGAAAAATCTTTTTTAAATTGGTTAAGCACAATATTGCTTGTCGAAGTTCCTGCCTTTGGATCTTGCCCTGCGTCATCAAAAATATCTCCCTCATTTTCGGGGGGTATATATTCCTCTTCAAAAATGCTGCCATCATCAATTTCTTGCCCGAAGCTAGTGGGAGGTGCAACACCAATTAATATGGCAATGCAAAGAATGTAAATGATGGATTTTTTTAATAATGAAGTCATAATATTTTTACTGCAATTTAAATGCCAACCTAATATGTTCCCATAGATATTGGCCGTCTTCTGAATATTTTTTAGAGGCTAAATCTGCAGCTGTAGTATGCAGACTTTTTCCATTTATCCAAACTTCAAGGTGAAGGTGGCTAATACCACCGGTTCCCAGTGTGGCAATTTGAGTACCTTTTTGTACTCTCGAATCAGGAATAGTATTCGAAACATGGCAGTACCAAGCTTCTATTTTATCAGCGGAGCTATCAGATTGTAGTATGATTCTTCTGTATCTACCGCTTCCCTCCGATCGAACAGTACCGTCAAACATGGCATAAAGTGGCCAGCCTTTTTTGCCTTTTAGGTCTGTGGCGTCTCCTGTTCCCGGATTATTATGACCATTAAAAACATTATGACCCGGATCGTCGACAGTTCTCATGGTAGATCTGCCGTGTAAAGAATTATTGAACCCCAATATTTTATTGGTCCCGAATGGGTGATAAAAATTACCATCTATGCTAGCCGGATTGTTTGCGTCAAATAAATCAATCAGTTGGGCGCGTAAATCTAGCAATTTTTTTTGATCGACAGAACTATTACTGTCACAAATTGAAATTATTTCATCTATAATTGCCAACGCCTTGGCATTATCGCTAAAAGTAATTTTGCCATCTGCAGTTTTTGCCTTTATAATTTCAGCTTGAGCTTTAATTTGATCGACATTACTTCCTTTAAGGTTGCTAAATAAATCATTTAAAGCGGCAATATCTGCCGGGTCGGTATACGAAGCATAAGCGGGGGCCTTATTACCGAAAGCTCCTTTGCGGGCTTTACTCCATAAACCGAAAGCGGGCACGGCCACAAGCAAAATTAGTAGAATTACAATAATTATTACCGCGGCGTATGGCCCGACGGTAGCAACAAGCCAGCTCCAAAATGCGGTGGCGGCGCTGCGAATTGCGGCAATGGCCGCTTTTTTAATTTGGTCGTAAGCCCATTTTTTGGCTTGGTCTTTAACCTCTTCTTTAATATTTTCTTTTTTATCATTTACCTGTTCTTTTAAACCCTTCTTTTGTGGTTGAGGCTGATCTTGGCCCATGTTCGCATCGTCGCCAAAACCGGGCTCATTTTCGGCCTCATTTTGTCCCGCATCGTCTATTTCCGAAACAGGTTCGTTATCTTCTAAATTTTGTTCGTCATCCGGCATATTTGTAATATTAATACCTAGCAAATCCTACTAATGCTAAACTACCTCCTGACTCGTCACCGTCTCTATTATCATTCAACGAGATAAACGATCTTTCTCTCTTACAAACTTTATCGCTATCTCCCCTTCCGCAATTTCCTTCTATCGTTACGATTGAACTACCAGTATTTTGATATACAACCGCAGTGTGACCAGCAGTATCACTTCCAATTTTTCTAAAAATCATAATATCTCCTGGTTGAGCTTGCTTGGGATCTTCGAAGGTTTTGTGACCGTTGTTCTTAAACCAAGTATATAGAGCTCTTGAAAGGGGTTGAGACGGCATTTGATAGCCTGCTTTTTTGTATACCCATATAGCAAACCATGCACACCAATAATCACCATTGAAATTATTATATTTGACACGATTTTCACCTTTGCGATAGTTGGGGTCAGATTGACTAAAATTATTCAGTTCTTGAGCTAAGATGCTTGTAATTAAGCTGCTTCCCATTCCCCCGGGATTATATTTACAACCGCCCAAAGACACTATTTTTCCATCATCGCCATACTCTCCGTTGACTAATAGTGAAGCCACAGTAAATGCGCCGTCACGCGCGTCATTAGCGTCAATACCGCCACCGTTGTGACTAATTATTCCCATATGTCGGTGCTTAGCGTCGAAATTATTCATAACGTAAGGTGAGCCGTCATAGCCTGGATCTCTAGGGAAGCCCATTTTTACAGCTTGGTCTTTATATGCTTCGGCTACGCCATTGTATCCAAACAGAGCTTTTTTAATTTTTTCGGCATCAAAATTATTCTTATTCCAACCTCCGGGTGATTTACCCTTCAAGTGTTCCATTGCACCTACCGCATCATCCATTTTGCCATTACACGGCTTGTTATAAGTGTTGTCAATATTATTGCAGTATGCTTCCCCATTACTAAGAGACCTACTGGTATCTAGATTAGATTCTCTATAGCTAACTGAAGCTATTACTTGCCAAGGCACATTGGTTTTATCCGCAACCTCCTTAAAAAAATCAATATTTTGATTTATTAGCTTAATGATGGCTGGAGATTTTGCAACTACAGAATAATTCCCAGATGGACAATCCATAATTCCGGAGTAATTAGGCTCTTCACCGGTGCGGTTTTTCTTTTCTGCAAAGGCGATGCCCCAGGCTACACCGAAGACCAAAAGAAGCACTATGGCAGTGATGATAATAACGGGAATCCAAGCGAGGCCGGAGCGAGCATCGCGGTTTATCTTAAGTTGTGTATTAAAACCCTCCATGATTGCAAACTCTAAAATCTAAACTCTAAACTTTAAATAAATTAAACATTTTTAGTATCAGGTATTAAGTA
>CAYNIX010000110.1:0-2871 GCA_964397535.1 uncultured Candidatus Saccharibacteria bacterium
CACCAGAGATCGCTTATACGGGGATCTAATTTGGAGAGGCATAAAATTCAGAATGATTGATAGCGCGGGAATTTTATTTGGTAGTTTAGGTGAACTTGAATCGGCTGCCCAAGAATCAACTAAAATTGCCATTAACGAGGCGGATATTGTTATTTTCACTGTCGATTATAAGGCGGGTGTTACACAAATTGATCAAGAAATAGCCAAAAATTTGCGTAAGCATCCAAAAACAATTTTAGCCATCAACAAGGCCGACAACAATTTTGATCTCTCGGGAGCGCTTGCATTTAGACGTTTGGGATTTGAACATCAGATTATGCTTTCAGCGATCAGCGGTAAAAACAGCGGCAATTTGCTGGACATGATGTATGATTTATGCGGCGATTTGATTGAATCGGAAAAGGAAAATCGCGAAAGAGGGAGGGAATTTAACCTTTCGATCATCGGTAGGCCCAATGCCGGAAAATCTACACTGCTTAATACGATTATAGGCCAAAATAAGGTTATAGTTTCTTCCGTTGCCGGCACCACCAGAGATTCCTCCGAGATTAGTTTTGATTTTGGCGGATACAAAATTAATTTAGTCGATACAGCCGGCATCAGAAGAAAAAGCCGCGTCAAAATCGGGTCACCCGATGGATATGCTCTATTAATGTCCCATAAAGCGATTAAAAACGCCGATGTGGTTGTATATTTAATCGATGCCAAAGAGGGATTGGTTTCCATCGATCAAACATTGCTTGGGGAAATTAAAAAGAATGCCAAGTCAGTGATATTGGGAGTAAATAAAACGGATTTATGGGAGGATTTTTCTAAAAATCAAATGCCTAAATATATTGCCAAATTGCAGCAAGACTTAAATTTTATGCCATGGTTGCCCGTTGTATTTATTTCGGCCAAGGACAATAGCAACGTTAAAAACTTGCTTACGCAATGCATCAACGCATATCGCGGTAGAAAAACTGAAGTTACGAATGAAGATTGTCAAGAAATTTTGGCAGTGGCAAAAGCAAAAAACAGCCAGATCAACTATATTACGTCCTTAATTTTCAAAAGATCTGATCCGATTGTTTTTAAAATTAGTACTAAAAAAAACAAAAAACCTCATTTTTCGCATTTGCGTTATTTGGAAAATCAGATCAGAGACAAGTTTCCTCTGTGTGGTAATCCACTTTTTATTGACTGGCTAAAATAATTTTTTGCAAACTTATTTCAATTATTTAATAATAGCAAACTTTCGCTAATTTATAGAAAAGTATTTGCCAGCCAAGAAAAAGTATGTAAGTTAATCAAACACTTACAAAAAAACATTGCTAGGCAATGTTATGTTCTATATCAAAATATTAATCGTCCAAAAAAAATATAAGCCAGCTTAATTTTTTCCTACGGCAAGATAATTATTACTCCCGATCGAAAGGTCGCCATAGCTAATACGCTGCTGGATGCCGAATCTATCAAGAGGTTTTAAAGTCAGCCAGGCGCGTCCAATAATATTTTCTTTGGGTAAAATACCCCATTCTCGGGAATCGGATGAATGCTCCCTGTTATCCCCCAGCACGAAATATTCATCAGAGCCGAGTGTTTGGCTGAATTTTCCCTTAATATCTGTGAGAGTTTTAACTGTTCCGGATAGATATTTTGTCTCATCCAGTATTATTCCCTCGGGGTGCTGGGAATTTTTTATAGTAATATTAGAGTCCTCAATTTCAATTGTTTCACCCGGAAGGCCGATTATCCTCTTGATAAAATTGGTGGAAGGATTATTTGGGTATCTAAATATTACCACGTCACCTCTTTTGGGTTTGGCAATAAAATAATCAAGCTTTTCTGCTAACAAATACTCTTTATCAACGTAGTTTGGCATCATTGATGCACCTTCTACGATAAAAGGTTGAATTAAAAAGTATCTGATAGAAAAAGCAATAACAAAAACTATTACTCCGGTTTTGATTAAATCCCAAAGAAAATACAAAAAATCACCGGTAATATCCTTTTTAACCGGCAAATTGTTTAATGTCTCGTTGTATGAGATTTCTTCTTTGTATTTCTTTTTAAACATATTTTCGCTCATATTTATTTTAAACAACTTGACAGCATTGGTCAATAATAGAGTATATTAAAGAAGACGGAAAATAAGGTTTAATTTTTATGATATATCAGGATTAACAATGAAACCCATCCTGTTTAGCTTGGGAAAAGTTAATATTTACACACACGGCACTTTTTTAGTTGTCTCGGTTCTTATTTCAAGCTATTTAATGTATGTATTGGCAAAATTCAAAAAATTAAACACCGAACTGATATTCGATCTGGTGGTGTTCGGTTTGCTTGCCGGTTTATTGTTTGCCAGAGTCAGCTATTTTGTTTTCTATAGGGATCAATTTTCAAGCGTGTCGGAGATTTTTAAAATATGGCAAGGCGGCTTGGTTTCTTGGGGCGGTTTTTTGGGAGCGATAATAACTTTTTTAATAATATTGAAATTGTACAAAGAACCCGTGGCAAAATGGTTTGATCTTATATCCATATGCGCAATTTTAGCCCTGTCTATCGGACGCTTGGGCTCCTATTTGTCCGGTGAATTAGCGGGAAAAAGCACTCATTTTTTTCTATCGGTAAACTCTTTATATCCGGTTACGCTTTATGAATCGATAATTTTGTTCTTGTTATTTATGATCTTTATTTATTTATATGTTAAAGATAAAATTAAGCATGATGGATTGTTATTCGCGGCCGTTTTGGTGGTATATTGTTTGATGAGGTTTGCGCTTGACTTTATTAGAAATGAAGAAGCAAAATACTTAATCCTGACAATTAACAAATTAATAAGAGCAGTAATAGCGGATTTGGTTTTGATTTAATTAAATTTTATGT
>CAYNIX010000111.1:0-2814 GCA_964397535.1 uncultured Candidatus Saccharibacteria bacterium
TCGTAGGTGTTAGTTTTTGGGTTATAGTTATTATTTTTTAAGTTGTGGTTTTGAGATATGACCTCTCGGGGATACTCGAGATAAGCTTTTGAGTTTTGAGTTGTAGATACATCAGCTGTTATCTCTTCAATCGCCTTCTTTTGATCTTTGGTTAATTCAAATGGCAGATCTGCAATAAAGCTTTCGATTTCTTTTCTTTCAATATTAAAAGCTGGCGCTGATTCTTGTTGCAACTCCTGTTTTATTATTTGCCCACGCAATGATATTAAAAACAATTCATCAAAGGCCATGCGCCGCCGCGCCGCCTCAAGTTCACTCATATCTTGTGGCTGATGAAGCGCCCAAACCGCTTCCCTTATCCCCATAAAATTATTTTTTCTAATGATATCAGCCGGCAAAAACTCTTCAATACTTTCTACTTTAACCTTTATGCTTTCTACTAATCGAGCCACATAGTGGCTCGATATTCCATCAGTTTCGCGATATATCGGCACAATTTTCGGTTTCTCGGCCCAATCCGGAGATTCTAAAACAAGAGTTTGATTGAATTGATCGTAATTTACTTTGCCGTGGAGGATTATTTCTCGCCCCGCCCACAGCATGCGTGATAAATAGGGCTGATTAAACCACACTACCTTTAATGTGCCGGTATCATCCTCAACCACCGCCTCCGTAACCGTAAATCCCCTTCTGCGCGTCTTTTTATTGGCAATGCCCACAATCTTCGCTTTAATAGTCACCGCCTCATTCGCACTTGTCATCCCGAGCTTGTCGAGGGATCTATTTATGTAAGGTTCCTTCGTATCAAAATCTTGAGAATTTGAATATGAGGTTTGATTGGAAATTGAAAATTGATTATTGATCATTTCGATACTTACAGTATCTGTATAGTCCAAATACTTTCGCGGATAAAAATGTATTAGATCGCCAA
This sequence comes from uncultured Candidatus Saccharibacteria bacterium, assembly GCA_964397535.1. GTDB lineage: Bacteria > Patescibacteriota > UBA1384 > XYA2-FULL-43-10 > XYA2-FULL-43-10 > CAYNIX01. Next base: position 932 of record CAYNIX010000111.1, read on the forward strand.
TTGTTTCAACCCCCAGCTTGGCCAATTTCTTGGCTGTCTTCGGCCCCACCTTGGGCAAATATTGGATGGGAGTGGTAAACTCAATTTCACTGTTACATTGTTTCATTGTTACATTGAAAAAGTAAAAATATTTTCCATTCTTATTTTCACCATTTTTCGTCTGTCATTCCGAGCAGAACGGAGTGGAGCCGAGAAATCTCTTTATATAAGCTCCTCTCATCGATAATTATCTGCGAACATCTGCTTCAACAAACTTTGGCAGTTAAATTGTTCTATATGAATAGTATTTGTGCATATTTGTGTTACGGATTTGTGATAGTACCCATCCTATAAAACGATTATACCACATTTTTCAAAATTGATATTGACTTTTTTAAGTTTTTGTGATATAAATAATGCATAAGCCGCAATTCCCCCGCCTATAGGGCGGGTTTCGGGAGGACTACAATGGTTGCAGTTAGTATAATGTCGGAGGTGGCACTCGGCCACCCCTTTGTAACAGAAGAGGGAATTGGCCGTCGGGCGCACGACCTACTGCTACTGACCGGGGAATTCTCCCCTGAGCAGTGGGCTGAAGCTGAGCACTCGGCCTCGCCCAACCAGATGCTCTGCGATGTCGTGGACCATCTGAAAACCTTCCTCGATCTCGATGATGAAATGGAGGGGGCTAAGATCGCGAAGGCAGGAAGTGCATACATCCTCCTCCGCAATGCCACCTAACCCCCTCAACCTCACCCGCGCAGTGGGCTGAAACACCCCACGCGCGAACTAGTGTCCCCCGATCCGTCGGGGGGCACTTTCGTTTTATTAAGCCCCCTTTTTTACTTAACAGCTATTACCTCTTTTCTACTTGCTACTCACTACTTTCTACTTGCTAATAAGCTAACAGCTCTGTTTTACTTGATGCTTAATACATGACACTTTTCACCTTTTACCTTTGCCCTTTTACCTTTTTCCTTAAACACTATTGACATTATTAATAAACTGTGCTATATTATATAAGTCACGCTTAAGTTGCATCAGTGACGCTATGTTTTTGTGTGTGGAAAGCCATACCATTAGGCCAACCACCCACAAAAACCACACTCTCCCCTCACAGGGAGCGAGAGGATGATGTTCTTTGATTTTCATGCTCAAGGTCCCCGCCACCCACGGCGGCGTTAACCGCGACGACACGGCGGGACATTGCAGGCCGGCCTGATCGCCGGCGCCAGCAAATAACGGCAGCCCCAAGGCTAACACAACGAGATGCCTTGGCCTGCTGCCGGTAGAAGAAAGGGGTCAACGATGACTCCGGATGACTCAAGGGATTGACCGCCTTCCCCTTAAGGCGCGGTCAGGCTAGCCATTAAAAACATGGGAATCTGGCACACGGCTAGCCACCGGGACTTAAAATCGCATCGGTCCCTATGAGCCAGAGATAGGGGCGAGACCGGCAAAACGCGCAAGAAGGGAGGAATCCTACATGCGCGGCCGCTGTCATGCGGTGTTTTAACACCGCACCAAGCAAGCTAGGGAATGCTGATCGCCTCCATCTCCCTAGCGTAGCAAACAGCGCGATCATACCCTCCTAATGGGAGGAAACAGCAGGAAAAAAGTCACCTAAGAGGCCTTAGCCCCGAGACACACTGCCCCTAGTGGCACTGATTGTCTCTCAACGCTTGGTACCTGGTGAATAAACTTCTCCTGCGCCCCAGAGCCGGGGTTAACAGGCTCCGTGACAACTGAAGACGACATCACCGGCGCCCCCTACCAGACCGCGTGGTAGGGGGCGCTCAATTTTCACGCCACAAGCGTGTTTTTTTTATTTTTGCCGGCTCTCCCGGCATGTGTTATCATAAAGTTAACTAAACAAGGAGAAAATATGCCCGAAGCATTGCCTT
>CAYNIX010000112.1:0-2800 GCA_964397535.1 uncultured Candidatus Saccharibacteria bacterium
TTTTGGAAATCAGAGCTGATAATTTGGTTAAAGTAGCTTTATTCTTTGCAATTATCATGGTTCCGCTCGTGTCTTTATCTAATCTATGAACAATCCCGGGTCGGATTGTGGAAATGGGATTTTTAGGGTCATAAATAGCATTCTTTATTTCCGGATATTTAGATAGTAAAATATTTATCAAGGTATTGGATTTGATTTTAGTGGTTGGGTGAATAATTATTCCGCAAGCTTTGTTGATAACCAATAGATCATCATTCTCGAAGATAATTTCAAGATCAATATCTTCAGGCTTAATGTTTTCAATCGAGGGAATCACAAATGAAAAATCGTAATTTATTACATCGCCAAACTTTAGTTTGGTATTAGTCTTTGTAGTTTTGCCATTTACCAGTACGTGACCATTTTGAATTGATTGCTGAACTTGATTTCGAGAAACATTAGAAAAACTATCAGCTAAGTATTTATCTATCCTTATATCGTTCTTATGTTGATATGTTAATATTTTATCCATAATTATTCGCCGTCAGAAATTTCAAAAATTGAATTTTCGTCGCCTTGCGTATCAATCATATGGCGATTTTTAATTTTATCAACAACAGAGGTTAATTTTTTGTCTCTGGTAGTTGAAACAACCTGATACTGGCTTTGTGCGCTTTGTATCCGTTCGCCTAACTTAACCACCGACTCTGAATATCGTTGATATTCCTCATCAAATTTATGAATTAAGCCAATTATCTGATGCAAGTTTTCTTGATATCGAAAATTTGTGTATGCTTGTTTAACCATTCTCAATATTGCGGTAAAGCTAAAGGGGCCGGCTAAGATAACCTTTTTTCTCATAGCGTCTTCCCAAATATCGTTCATTTTGTCATAAATAAAGGAAAATATCATTTCATTGGGAATAAATAGTACGACAAAATCAACTGTTTTCTCTTCGGGGTTAATATAATTACGATTACAAACTTGACGAATTTTTTCTTTAACGTCTTTTTTAAAATCATTCAAGTATTTTTGTTTATCAGTTTTACTATCTGATTCAGTATATTTTATCAATGCATTATAAGGAAATTTTACATCGATGTTAATTTTAGTTTTATCAGGAAGTAATATAGTAAAATCCGGTCGAGTGTCCTGGGTTTCTTGAGCTGTATTTTTAATATAATCGGAGCCAACCACAAATCCGGCCATTTTTAATAAATCTTCCGCTACCTGCTCTCCAAACGCACCCCTCATTTGGTTATTTGAAAGTAAATCTTTTAATTTGTCTGTAGAGGTTTTTAATTCCCCCGTGATTTCGCGGTAAGTTTTGAGCTCATTTGAAAGCTCTGAAAAAGATTTAAGACGTTCCGCTTCGCTGCGCTCGATCTTTTCTTCGTTTTTCCTGATTTCTTTGCGAATTTCTATAATCATCTCCCCTATCATTGATTTTTTTCCATCTAAATCTGTTTTAATTTCATTTTTTTGAGCATTTAAAATCTCTTTAGCAGTAGCAATAAATTGCTCGCTATTTTGCCTAAGCGCTTCTGTGGAAAGGCGGCTGATTTTATCTTGAAGCTCTTCTTCTTTCGGATTTTTTCTGCGCAATAAAATATTGGCAATGATAGTGCCTATTAAAGTTGCAACAAACACAGCAATAACTATGACAATTGTTTCCATTTTAACTCCAAAATTAGCCTATTAATATTGTAACACAAAATTGCGGAATTACCGAACAAGAATCGAACAAAACAATCATTATGTTAAATGATACATAAGATGGTAATTATGTTAAAGACTCGGGACAAATTTGATTGTACGGACAATATTGACAATCGGATGGCGTAGGTGTGGCTTTAAAATCTTGATTTGCAATGCCGTCAACTACCGCTGTGATCATGTTTTTAGTTTTATCCAGGTCTTTATGGCTGAATGTAATACTCCCCTTTAACCCTGATTCGATAAAATATAGGGTCGTTAATGGTATTTTGTGATGTTTTTCATACCAGGACAAAGCATATATCTGCATCTGTGTAGACTTTTTTATGCGCTTATCGGCGTCAGCTTGGCTTTTAACCTGTGAGGTTTTAAAGTCGCATATCTCGACAGTATCATCGTCGCCATATATCAAGTCGTAGCGGCCATTAATTTTAATACCGTCAATACCGAACTCAAATTGTGTCTCTACTCCGGACGGTATTCTTTCATCCTTTTTTTCAATTTGATAAAAACGGCTCAAAGCTTTTATGCCAGACTCATATCTGTCCGTTTCGTGCTCTCTGCTGATAAATCCGATATTTTTAAAATTTTGTTCATAATTTTTAAGCAAATCTTCTAAAGGGGTTACTTCATGATGCATTTTTTGATTAAAAAACAGATTCAAGGCGTTGTGTATGGCTGTCCCATACATTAAATATTGATTTTCAAGTAAAGGAATCTTTATAATGTGGGCTAAATAATATTTTTTAGGACAGGTAAAATAATCATCAATTTGTTGCCTTGAAAGTTTAATAAATTTGACACGATTTAGTTTGGCTGGAATTTCTTTTTCGGAAGTAGTGTTTTTTTGAAATCGGCAAATTTTTTCCAAAGAAGTAAGCCTAATTGGTGTTTTAATCAAATTCGGTTTATCAAAAAATTCAAGAGCGAACAAAGAAACCTTTTTTAGTCTTTTCCCGCCGTAATTTTGTCCGGCGGTGATAAACAAATATTTCTTTGCCCTAGTTACTGCAACATAAAACAACCTTCTTTCTTCTTGGATATGATAATCTCCTTGCGGCAATCTTTCTTTAATTAATTCGTCGGGTATCTTGATGCCCTCACT
>CAYNIX010000113.1:0-2740 GCA_964397535.1 uncultured Candidatus Saccharibacteria bacterium
CTTCTTAAGAATTTTTATATTCCAATATTTTTTAAACAAGTTGAATTTGCCATCTGCACACACGATTTATAATGAATTATTTAAATAAGTATGAATAATTTATTTTTAAAATTTGCACAAGCAGCTGACGACAATATTAAATTACCAAATGTTGTGGATTCTAGTAACCCCCAAAATGTTGATCTTAATACAATTGTAAATTTTTTAATGTTAATTATTGGAATCGCTTTTAAGGTGGCAGGGGTAATTGCATTAATTTTTGCCTTATATGCTGGCGTACAATATGTGCTGTCATTTGGCGACGACAGCAAAGCAGAAACCGCTAAAAAAACTTTTTATTGGGCAATCATGGGTTTAATTATTGTAGCTCTAGCATCATGGATTGTGAGCTTTGTGGGTACAGAATTTATCAGCCCGATACCAACCGACACTTGACAGTATATTGCTTGGATAATGTATAATTGCTTATGAAGTATTAAAGTTCGGTGAATTAATTATGGAGGAGGAAATGAAAATAATTCAGACAGCAGTCGCGCAAACTGCTAGCAGTTGGGAAGCGTTGAAATTAAAACCGTTTAGTACAAGCCTTGCAACTGGCAGCTGGCAACAGATTGTAACAACTATAAGCGGATGGATATTCTTGTTTGCTGCTATTATTGCATTCTTTTATTTAATTTACTCGGGTTTTATTTATCTAACCGCCGGAGGAAATCCCGATTCAGCTAAAAAAGGACAGCAAGGCCTACTTAACGCAATTATAGGTTTAGTAATAATTTTTCTTGCTTATGGTATAGTTAGAGCGATAGTGTCGTTTCTTAACACAGCAAGATAACAATATTTATAGAATAGTGATTTATTTTCGAGCAAAACTGTTTTCGAGTTACAAAAACCTTATAGGGTGGTATTTGTCACATAAATCAGTTTGTTTTTAAGTTTACCAATTCTTCAAGCCCTTTTTGTGTTAATACAATTTTTGTGCCGTCTTATCGTGCTCACACAACAATCTAGATTTGTATAGAATATAAAATCCTATTCCCTTGTTACGCGCCAGACTTCGTCTGGCGTGGTTTGGTTTGCCAAGACCCGTATTAAACCATCCTGCTCCATACTGATCATACCTGAATTTCTGGCGGCTTTGTCGAATTCTAATACTCCGCCTCTTTGCTGAATCAACTTGCTTATATTCTCATCCGGCACAAATACTTCTAAAATGGCCAGACGCCCCGAGAAGCCGGAATTATTACATTTGGCGCAGCCTTTGGCTTTTTTAAGCTTAGGTAGCGAAGATTCGAGCTTATTTTTTATATCAGGAGATAAGACCGCAGATATGGGCGTAAGAATTTTTTTAATCTCTTGCCAAGTGGCGGGATCGGGCTGATACTCTTCGGCACAATTTTCGCAAATACGACGCACCAGGCGCTGGGCCATAACTAAATTAATAGAACCGGATAGTAAAAAAGGTTTCACGCCGATATCGAGCAAGCGCACAAACACACTGGGTGCCGAATTGGCATGGACCGTAGAAAGCACCAAGTGGCCGGTAAGGCCGGCCTGTATGGCAATTTCGGCGGTTTCCAGATCTCGGATTTCGCCCACCATCATAATGTCGGGGTCTTGGCGCAAGGCGGCTTTAAGACCGTCGGCAAAATCATACTTTTGCTCTCTATTGACCTGGCTCTGCTCTACGCCTTCGATTTTGTATTCGATCGGGTCTTCAAGTGTGATAATTTTTCTTTGCGGCTTATTAAGCTCGCTAAGCATGGCGTAGAGAGTAGTGGTTTTACCGCTTCCGGTGGGGCCGGAAGTCAATATCAAGCCGTGAGGTTTTGAGATCGCGGAGAAAATAGTAGATAGAGCATCTTCGCGAAATCCCAAATTACTTAGCTTGATAGAGACTTGCGAACGGCTCAAAAGACGCATAACCACCGTTTCACCGTCGCTTGACGGCATAATAGAGACGCGAATGTCGGTGACACCGGATGGTGCGCTAAAGGAAAACCTACCGTCTTGGGGCTGATTGTCCAAATCCATGCGCAAATGCGACAAATACTTGATGCGCGACAACAACCCTCCGTATTGGCCCTTCGGTAAATGCACCACATCCTGTAAAATACCATCAATTCTATACCTGACGGTAAAATTGCCCTCACTAGGCTCAAGATGGATGTCGGATGCCATGGTTTTTATGGCTCCCATGATTATTACATCCAACAGTTTTGTGGTGGTTACTTTTCGGGCGACTTCTGCTGCGCTTTTGATATCGGAAATTTGGTCTTCAAAAGATTCTTCCTTCTCTTTTTTTTGCGCATTTAACCTAGCTTCGGCTTCTTGCTTGCGTTTTTCATAGGCCAATAACCCGTAAAGGTAGCTGGTGCGCGAGATTAGAGTCGGCTGAAAAGCAATTTTATTTTTATTTCTAAAATCGTTCAAAAAGTTTTTAGCAGCATCGGAAACTTCACCGGTAATACCTATTTTGATGGTGTTGCCGATTTTTAAGTAAGGTACGAATTGAAACTGTATGGCCGCCTCCTCCGGGATTATGCTCAAAACCTCCGGTGCAATTGGATAATTTGAGAGATTAATATAGGGCAGTTCCATTTTTTTAGCCTGCTCCTCGGTGTGCCTCTCCTCCTGTTCGCGATTCAGCGAATAAATTGTGCGATTGATGTCTACCATAAAACAAACCTTCGGTTTGTGAATTTCTAAATCTCATTCGAGTCTAGATCGGAAGAGCACACGA
>CAYNIX010000114.1:0-2735 GCA_964397535.1 uncultured Candidatus Saccharibacteria bacterium
TCCCCACGGCAAGTGAAGTAATTACGGTGTCCGATATTGCAACTGCAGCAAATCAAGACGTAAATACTGATTCACAAGCTCCGGCATCTCCGGATCCGGCAGCTGCCGCAACAGATAATTCGGCTTCTGATGCTACCCGAGACAACACCAGAAAAAACGATTTGGATAACATCAAATCGGCACTTATCAATTATAAAGCATCAAATGGCAGGTATCCGAATGCGTCAGTTTACGAAAATATTTCAAGCGCAAATAGCGTCGCCTACAAGGCACTGGTGCCAAAATATTTAAGTTCTATGCCAAGCGACCCGATGGCGGCAAGCGGATATTGGTACGGCTATAAATCAGATGGATCTACCTTTACATTATCGGCCAGATTTGAGAATATAAATAGTGGCGGGGTGAGTTGCAACGCTGGTGTGTGTTTATATTTACTAAATAGTAATTAATATTTAAGGAGCTATTATGATTATAGTCTGGATAATACTCGGATTAGCCGCAATCCTAATCGTTTGGGCAATCGCTGTGTTTAACCGTTTAATTGCCCTAAACGTACGTTGCGATGAGGCTTCAAGCGACATCGAAGTTCAGCTCAAAAGGCGCTACGATCTGATTCCAAATCTGGTAGAATCGGTGAAGGGATATGCCAGTCACGAAAAAGAACTTTTTGAAAATGTGACCAAGGCCCGAAGCGAAGCCATAAATGCTAAAGGCATGAAAGAAAAAGCCGAAGCGGAAAATGTGTTGAGCGGGGCGCTAAAAAGCGTTTTTGCCGTGGCTGAAAATTATCCCGATCTTAAAGCTAATGAGAATTTTCTTAAACTTCAGCAGGAATTAACCGATACCGAAGATAAAATTCAGGCTTCTCGCCGTTTCTACAATGCCAATGTACGCGACTTCAATATTGCTATAGCCGTATTTCCATCGAGTATTGTTGCTAATATGAAAGGGTACATAAACCGCGAGCTATTTGAACTGGGCGAGGAAGCGGCTAAAGAACCGGTAAAGGTTGATTTCAGCGATAAAAAATAACGTACACAAATTTTTTGCACAAATTAACACTGATAGGAATAAGGAATAAATGTCAAGAATTTGGAGAGTTGCATTAGTCACTTTTGTAGCGACAGCCGGCCTGATAGTTTCTGCCCTTTGTTATGCTTCTGTTGTTATAGTACTTATTTTATTTTTTGCCGACAGCAACTCTGCTAGCTCATATCGTCTAGCATTAATGGTTTATTCCATACCAGCGGTTATTGTTTTAACTGTTTATGGTATCGTGCTATATCTTGTAATTAAAGCTACCGGGAAAAAAGTAAATCAACCACTTAATAGCGATAATAAAGCTAATTTGAATGACAATACGGTAAATTTAGAAAATAAGGAGACTTATGAATAATAAAGAAAAAATACTTGCAGTTTTATCTTATGTGCTGATATTTGCACTTATCCCGATTTTTTGGAGAGGAAAAAGCGCCGTATTAAAAACCCATGTCGATAGCGGTATTGTGGTATTATTTTTATGGGTTTTGTTGCTGTTTGTTTTCAATATCCCGTTGATCGGCATTATCGCCGGAGCATTATTGTTGCTTGCCTGCATTATATCTATGGGGTGGGGAATATATGATGCGGTACGCGGCGTGGAAGCAGATATCCCGGGAGTTGAAAAAGTGGCAGCCGTTTTGAATTAGATATTACTTTTGTTACAAAATTAATCTGCTTGATCTTACTCTATTTCTTGAGCTTTACAACCACGGATTCCGCCTGTTGTCGGATTACACAGATTAACACAGATGGGTACAAGGTATGCGCTAGTCCGCCGATTCGGCGGATCGAAATATAGTAAGATCTCGCCATTTCAAAGTTCAAAGTTATAATTTAAATATAAAAATGACACTGTATTCCAACATTCAAGCCAATAAAAAGCGCACAGCATTGCTACTGGGCGTTTTTTTGCTGCTGGTTATCGGGCTTGGATATTTATTTTCCAGAGTTTACGATTCACCGATGATTCTAATAATCGCCGTGGTTGTGGCAATATCTCAAGCGCTAATTAGCTATTATTCCGGTGATAAAATTGCATTGTCTATAAGTGGAGCGAGAGAGATTGAGAAAAAAGACAACCCCGAGCTTTGGCTATTAGTTGAGAATTTATCGATAACTGCCGGCTTGCCGATGCCGCGCGTCTATATTATCCCCGATGATGCGCCCAATGCATTTGCTACCGGCCGGGACCCGAATCATTCATCAATCGCAGTTACAACCGGGCTACTTGAGCGATTGGAGAAAGTTGAGCTTGAAGGTGTTTTGGCTCATGAACTATCGCATATAGGAAATTATGATATCAGGCTTATGACTGTAGTGGTAGTTTTGGTTGGCGTCATTGCCCTATTATCCGATTTATTTATCAGATTTAGATTTTTTACCGGCGGAAGACGTGATAATCGCGATTCCGGTAGCGGGATAATAGCTATCATAGCCATATTAGCTGCCCTACTTGCTCCGCTAGCAGCTACCATGGTTCAACTGGCCATATCCAGGAAAAGAGAATTTTTAGCCGATTCAAGCGGAGCAATGTTAACCAGATATCCGGAGGGCTTGGCAAGGGCGTTAGAAAAAATCTCAAGTTATGGCCGTCCCATGAGAAGAGTTTCAAGTGCCACTTCTCATCTTTTTATTTCAAATCCGGAGGGTGTAAAAAGTTCGGCTTTTGCCAATTTATTTTCAACCCATCCTCC
>CAYNIX010000115.1:0-2676 GCA_964397535.1 uncultured Candidatus Saccharibacteria bacterium
TTCATAAGCAGCAAGTTCTATAAGTTCCGAGACATTTTTATTTGTCACCCATAGTCTTTTTTGGACTTGACTAAAACCAAGTTTTTTTATTGCTCTTCTAAATTTATCTCGATTAGTTCTATATTCTTCGGGAACATCAAAACAAACAAACCTGTATTGATTATCTTTTTCTAATTTATCTGCCAATCTCTCCATTATTTTAAGTTTGCCTTTACCTGTGACTTTTACAAATTTCTGTACTCCGATTTTCGCTTTCTCGATTGTTTCATACTCTAGATAGCCTCTTTGTTTCAAACTAGCTATCCACATTCTCATGTCATCCGTTAAAAATTTTTGATTGTAATCTCGTTTATAAAATTCGTGGTGGTTTACAATTGCGTCTATACTAGCTGTACCGATACTTAAAATTAACTCTAAAATATCAAGTGTGATATTTCTAATTTTTTCTTTATTGTCTTTTTTCATACTTAAATAAATTCTACAATTATTTTTTTGCCGTAAAAATACACTAAACAAAATATATCATATATGTACGATCGTGTATATTTATTATATTTAATTTAAATATTTAATATTTTTAAGATCAATATTTTTAGCAATAAGCAGTAATAAAATGTAACAACAGTATGTTTCTTAATTAGTTTTTATTAAGTTTTAAATCTTAATAATTTTACAAGATTCAGATATAGATGAAGGTTATGGAGCGTTGCCAATCTTAATCCAAGCATTTCATTGCTACGAATTAAGTGTGAAATATATGCCCTGCTAAATCCCCCGCTACACGCCTGGCACTCACAACCCTCCTCAATCACTCCGCCGTCCGAACGGTATTTTGAATTAAGTAAATTGATTAATTCGAACTGATTATTTTCTTCTTTAATTGAATCATTCTTTGATTCTGGTTGAATTTTAGATACCTTTTCTTGTAAAGAATTTAGGATTTGTGATTTAGGATTTTTGTTTTTGTAAACAAAAACGGCTCCATGTCTTGCTAACCTTGTCGGTAAAACGCAGTCAAACATATCAACTCCAAGATGAATCGCTCGTATAATATCATCCGGTGTGCCAACGCCCATTAGATATCTCGGTTTATCTTTCGGCAGTATCTCCCCCATTTGCTTTACTGTATCCCACATTTCCCTTGTTTCGTGGTCCACCGCCAAACCGCCGATAGAATACCCATCAAAATCAAGTTTAATCAATTCAGTGGCACAATATTTGCGAAGCTCCTGGTTCAACCCCCCCTGTACAATACCAAATAGGCCAGGCATTAATTTATAGTTCCCCAGAGGGAGATCTCCCTTCGGGAGGCTTTTAGATTTTAGCTTCTTATTGAAGTGAGATTTTGATCTCTTTGCCCAAGCAATTGTCAGCCGTACCGCTTCTTTGATTTCATCCGTGGTGGCTTTGCCGCTTGGACACACATCAAGCGGCATCATAATATCTACTCCCAAAGCCAATTGAATATCGATGACTTTTTCGGGAGTAAATAAATGTTTACTACCATCAAGATGAGAAGTAAATTCCACCCCGTCTTCGGTAACTCGCACTAATGACTTAATAACATTTTTTTTGATTTTTGATCCCTCGGAAATACTCGGGACAGGTTTTTGATTTTTAATTTGGTTTTTAGCTAAACTAAAAACCTGGTATCCTCCCGAATCTGTTAAAATAGGACTGCTCCATTTCATAAAATTGTGTAAACCGCCCATTTTTTTGATCTGTTTCTCACCTGGCCGAAGATACAAATGATAAGTATTGGAAAGTATAATTTCCGCATCAATTTTCTTAAGCTCTTGGGGCGAAATTCCTTTAACACTACCAACAGTGGCTACAGGCATAAAAAAAGGTGTATGTATTATACCATGTGCTGTTTCTATCTGACCGACTCTTATTCTATCAGTCTTTTTTGATATTAAATCAAATTTCAAATTTTTAGTTCCTAACTATCCTTAATTACAAAATGTGTTTTTTTGATATTATCTTTAGAGGCAGCGCTCCACGCATGTCATTAAGATGCCCAGATTTGTCACAACTGAAATCGAATGGGTTACCATAGCAAAAATAACATGTGAGGATAATATTTCGCAATCAATACTATTTTTCAAATAATATATTTACGATCGTTAAGCCAAACTCTTAGTCTTTAATATTAACAAAAAATGCCCCGATTGTACATCCGACGGACATTTTTTGAATATTTTTTGCTAAAAAGCTAATAAACTAACAAGATAATATCTAAAGTCTTATCAATATTATTTCAACTCAACGGTAGCGCCAGCTTCCTCAAGCTTTTTCTTAGCTTCTTCGGCATCTTCCTTCTTTGCTCCTTTAAGAAGCTCTTTTGGAGCGGCTTCAACTAAGTTTTTAGCCTCAACCAAACCAAGTTCGGGTTTAATTTCACGAACTACCTTAATAACCTGGATTTTCTTATCACCACCTGAAGCCAATATTACATCAAATGATGTTTTTTCTTCAGCAGCTTCAGCCGAAGCCCCAGCAGCGGCTCCACCGGCAGCAGCAACAGCCACAGGAGCAGCAGCACTTACACCCCAATGCTCCTCAAGAGCAGCTACAAGCTCTGAAAGCTCGATAACCGTTAATTTATCAAGGTTAGCTACCAAATCTTTAAATTTGGCACTGATTTCCGATTTTGCTTCTGCTTTTTCTTCTTTT
>CAYNIX010000116.1:0-2672 GCA_964397535.1 uncultured Candidatus Saccharibacteria bacterium
TCGCCGGCAATCACAAAAGAACTGCTTTTTTCCGTAATTCGTTCCTCACCATCCTCGCAATAATACCCGTTGACCCAACTGGTAGTTTCGGTGTCGTCGCTATCCGAAGCATCAGCCGAATTGCCGCGAGAAAAGAGATGAAAATTCTTCCGCTTGGTCTCTTCGGCAAATTTGGTTGCAAGCAGTAAAGATTGAGGTGAATCGGTTTCCCCTTGCCAAATTTTTTCCATATCCCGAGATTCTAGTGCTGCAATTGTATAATTATCATGGATATTGGCAAGTGCACGAGGGTTATAATGGGAAAAATCCACCGAGGCGATTATCATGGCTTTAGAATCTCCCTCGGCAAAAAATTTTGCTAACTCGTCTATTTTTGCTTTTTGGACTGTATCGCGCAATATAATACTTGAATAAACCGCTTTCGGATATACCGCATAAATGTCGTCGATGACATTTTTTATTCCGTGCTCATCGAAAAAAGCGCCCGCATTCTCTTCTGCCAGGCCGGCAGAGGTAATATTGTCAAAAACTTCCCGATCGTTTTTAAGCTCTCCCCCCTTTACCTGCCAATTGTTAGGATATATAAGAATATCGCCTTCTCCGCTATTTTGGTGGTTAGGAGAAACTATGATTATTCTTTCCGGAGTGGCTTTGCTTTTAACTTCAGCTAGTAGTTTTTGCCTCTCGGTTTTTGCCGTGTCAATGTGTGGCAGAATCACCGAAGAGATAGTCGCGGCATTTGCTTCCTGATCGTTAAGCAATCCGCTTAAATTTAAAGCGCTGACCCTGTCGGCATCATAGCTTTTTAGAGTGTAGTACACTCCGCCGCACATAAAAGCAAAAACAATAAAAAACAGAAAAAATCTTTTCATAATATTATTTTATCAGTATTAAAAATGATTAGACAGATACTCCGAGTCAAATTAAATATAATTGAGCAAGATAAAAACTATCAACGCGCTGGCACTACCCCACAGCAAAGCGGTTTTTTCTTTGTGGCGCAGGGCAAAAGGCAGTAATTCATGAAGCGAAATGTACAGCATGGCCCCGGCAGCCAGTGATAAAAAAATTACATTAAAACCGGAATATGCATTAACCAGATATAAACCAAGCACTGCCCCTAAAACCGACGCTGATCCTGACAAAAAAGCTGTTTTGTAACTAAACTTCCCCTCCATTTTACAGGACGTAACCGTCATGGTGTAGCCTTCGGGAATATTATGTAAAAAAGACGAGATCACCAAGGTAATCCCCAGGGCATTTGAGGCGGCAAAGGAACTCGGGATGGCAAATCCCTCCGGGAAATCATGCAAAACCAGGCCGATTGCGATTAAATATGATGCGCGCATCAGATCGCGTTCTTTGCAACTTTTTATCTCGTTGACAGTATGCAGATGGGGTATCAAATTGTTTGCCAGAGCTATTAAAGCAATCCCCAAAACCACAAACAAACCGCTTTTTGCCCACCCTCCGCTGTTTACCGCTTCCGGAATTAGCTCTACTGCGGAAATCAAAATCATTATGGTGGCTGCAAAGGCCGATCCATAAGCGACCGAACGCTCACCGTAGTTTCTCCATTTGCCTAGCGCTACCCCCAAAAAGGTAGCCGCACCCGCCACAACGGCTAAAATTAATACATTGAAATTATTCAATTAGCCTCTTTTTAAGAGTAAAGTTTGTTTAAGGCTTCGTAAATCAGAAATGCCGGCCAAATAATGGCTTTTAGAAAACCAAGCACCCCCATCCAAAAGCTATCGGCATGGCCGATGAAATAAATGGCTGCACCAATAAATCCCAAGCCATAAACGGCTCCGCCGCTGGCATTGTTTTGAACTTGACCTTTCACTTTGACCTCCCTATTTAATCAACATTAGAATCGCTAAAGAAATTATTAGAAACAACAGCATCCAACCGGCATTTGCCAGTAATGCCCAAACCGCCTCTTTTTTCTTGCCATCCAGGTAAATCATTAAAGGTTTACCAGCCAGCAAAGCGCCGACAATCAGAGCAGACAATGAAAACAAAAGCAAGAAAGCTAAAGCGCTTAGCGCGGTGTCATTTTTACCCAAAAATTTTTCGGCATTGGCCATAAATATTGCAACCAGGGTAATGTAAGCCGCAGCAGCCAAAGAGTAAATGAAACTCTGTTTACATATTTTTTTCATATTCAGTCCTTCCATATATAAATTATGCTTATTGTGGCTTTTTGAAAATGTCTATTTTTATGGCCTCTCCGTTGACAAGAGCCGTGGATACTTTTTTATAAGCAGATGATAATATTCTTTGGAAAGTACTCTGGGAGGTTTTCATCTCTTTGGCAGCAGTGGTTTGTTCTAAACCAAGTACGTTTTTAAGCCTCAATGCTTCTAGCTCTTCATGGGATAATACAACATAATTAAGAGAACTCATGGGAATACCGCGAGGTTTATAAAAGGTTACATTTGGAGAATGTCCGATATGAAATCTGCCTCGGTGTCTATGTCTCATATTTATATTTTAGCCTAATTATTAACATATTATAACCGTCTTTCCATCTTTTGACCGCATTCCGGGCAATTAATAGAGGAACAGGGCATCCCCTTATGATGTTTCTGCACATGACCGCATATGGAACAAATGCACTCACCGATAAATGCTGATTCCTGCAAAAAACCTTTTTTAAGTTTCGGGTT
>CAYNIX010000117.1:0-2638 GCA_964397535.1 uncultured Candidatus Saccharibacteria bacterium
TACATGTCCCGCGGGATGCCAGTCCTGCGTGGCGACCACTTTATCAAACTTGCATGCCAGAGAGTTCACGACCGGAATGATTTCATCGCCTCCCGCAACGGCCAGCGCACCACCGGGACAAAAATCATTTTGAATATCAACTATAATCAGACAATTTTCATTCATCATTTTCTTAGCTGCTTTGTCAGTGGCCGAAATTAACACTAGAACCATTTTTATGCTTTTAATATTATTAAGCAATACTTTTTCTCAAAAAAATTCAAATCATTTTTTATGGTTAAAACGCAATACAAGAATCAAAACGGATGGAAAAACCAAAGTATCCCAAGAGATTAAATTATCCATTGTGCAGTTAATTGAGTTGACGAACTGCAAACCGATCAGATGCAACAGAGTTATTTTTTCCAGGCCGTTTATAATTTTTCGTATCAACTTTTTGCAAATCTTGTGCAGTTTAAAGATCATAGCTGTTAAAACAAGTTTGTCGGTTTTATTTACAATACTTAATTATCGGGCAAGTATTTTAAAATATGGGGAAAACATAAAATAGTAGAGGGAAAAACATAAAATGGTACAGGGAACTAACTTAAATGGAGTCGCTTTTCTTTACAATAATTATTAATATAAAAGAAAACAAAAACTCGTCATGTAACAATAATCATAAATATCAAATAGTTATAATCTATAATTAAAATGGCATAAAACTTGTTTATTCGGTAGCCAATAGAAAAATTGCTGTGTAAATAGTCTTAGAAATTTTTTATGGAGGATGGAATATGAAAAAGTTGTTTATGTTTTTGTTGATGTCATTTGTTGCGGCGCTTCTTTTAGCCAGTGGCGCTATGGCGTTTACGGTTTCGGGAGCTACGATAACCGGTAATGGTGGTGCAATGGGAGCAGATGGTGTTGTGACCCTGGCGCCGGGTTCATCAAATCCCTATGGCTATGTGTCCACTTCCGGTGGCATTAATGGCAATGTGCTCAGCATCGGTGGAACCAACGGATCGACGCTGCGTACGTCGTTATTTGCGGCCAATGCCGGAGATGAACTGAAATTTAACTTCAACTACATAACTTCCGACGGTGCGGGATATGCCGATTACGCCTGGGCGCGTCTGCTTGATGCATCGTCCAATGAGGTTTCTCTGCTCTTTACAGCCCGTACTACGCCGGGTGGAAACACTGTTCCCGGATTCGGCATGCCGCCTATTACCGCCACAGTAAATCCGGCCACTGTCACCGTCATTCCGGGAGGACCGACCTGGTCAGCACTGGGTAGCTCATCGGGTTCATGTTACAGTGGAGGTTGCGGCTATACAGGATGGGTTGAATCCACTTATGACGTCGCCAGTGCCGGCAGTTACTACCTGGAGTTCGGTGTCGCCAACTGGCTGGATACAGCATATGATTCCGGTTTGGCTTTCGACGGATTGACAATCGCTGGTAATCCAATCAACAACAACGTACCCGAACCGGCGACTATGCTGCTCCTTGGTCTTGCTTTGATGGGCTTGGCAGGTGTCAGAAGAAAAATTAATCATTAATCGAAATCCGGTTTAAGATCATCCAATGAAGAAAGGGCGGTGTCCAATCGACACCGCCCTTTCTTATTTATTTATGATCACCAGTTCATTATAAATCCAGCCTTTTGGCCGTCCGCCTTGTCCGATACATTTCCCAAAAACGCTCATCGGGTATTAATCCCTCTAAATCTCGGGCAAGTTCGGGTTTTACTTTTTTTACAAAATATACATTTCACCGTTCCTTTATTTTTTGCCATGACCTGGCCGTGGTATTCTACATCAAAAACTTCCTTAATTCGTTCATACGATGTCTCGGAAATATTGATCCGGTTCTTTTCTCCGGTAGATTCCATTCGGCTTGCCAGATTAACGGCATCACCCCAGACATCGTAGAGAGACTTCTTTAGGCCGATGATCCCGGTCATAAGGGAACCGGTATTAATTCCAATGCGAATTTCAAAAACCGGCCTGCCCGCCAACTTCTTTGCGTCATTAATCCACCTGATAAATGACTGTATTTCCGGAACTCCCAGTACTGCATCGATTTCATGGGTGTTGTTCGCCACGGGAACGCCACCGGCAAACAACATGTAAGCGGCTCTATTTTCAAGCCCGTATTTGTCCATTATGCGATAAAATTGGGAAAATGCTTCATCCAATTCGGCCACCAGTTGATCGGGCAAAAGGGTTTTCTTAATTTTGGTAAATCCGACAAAATCGTTGAAAACAATAGTCACGCAATCATAAAATACGGGCCGGACATACCCCTGATATTTCAACTCCTGAGCTACGGTCCCGGGTAAAATATTCAGCAGAAGCTTGTCTATTTTTTCTTTATCCGATTTTAATTACTGCCGCTACTTTTCGAGTTACTTCGATTTTACCCAATTCATATACCAGCTTTTATCAACCGGTCATATAAAGAATAAAGATTGTCGCACCGAGAACAGAAAGGCCGACTCGCAGCAGCGGCAACAATAGCTCATCGGGAATAAATAAAACCGACTATAGAATGGAAGATAAGGCAAGCAGGTAAACGTCGGCACAATAGAAGCATAAAAGAGAATACGGCCGCACCGGTAATTTAATTCCTGTTTGAATGTGTGTGTGTGTGG
>CAYNIX010000118.1:0-2611 GCA_964397535.1 uncultured Candidatus Saccharibacteria bacterium
CTCCGTCCTGTCCGTCATCTGCGGCATTATCTTTTCGTTTATGCTGAATATACCGGCCGGAGGAACCATAGTGATCTGCAATGTCTTGTTTCTTATAATTGTCTTAGGAGTAAAAACAATCTTACCGGCACAATAAAAACAATCAAAAGTGTAAAATTCAGAGCAGCCTATGCCATACTATCGGCTATATTTTAAAATCCACTTCTCTGACGAATGACATCCAGTGTTGCTTTTGAAAAATCTGCTACATTTAAACCGATATTCATTTTGCGTTATCCATAACATTGACAATTTCCAGCCATTATGAAACAGTTATGAATATTGAAGCAAAAGACATCAATGAAAGTGTTGGGAGAGATTTAATTGCTAATACTTTCTCCTAACAAAAAAGCCTATTCTAAACAAACCGACATAAAATATTGCATATGATCCTTCCTTTTGTAATTGACTATGCCGTCGTGCATAGTCAAAGAATTTATTAATTATGTTAGATAAATATCTTGACGTTATTATTCTCTGTGGTGGTATCGGAACTCGGGCTGCGGGCATTTGTGAGACATTACCAAAATGTTTACTGCCAATTCAAGGTAAAACTATTCTTGAGTGGCAATTAAAAATGTTATTTTCATTGCCAGTAAGACGCGTTATCCTCGCCACTTGCTATCTATCCAATAAAATTGAAGAATTTTGCAAATATTCAAATAGACACAATATCGTTATTTCGAAAGCAAATCAACTTCTCGACACGGGTGGCGCATTAAAAGACGTGGTGGAAAGGTATGCACCAATGGCGTCAAGAACGTTGGTGCTCAACGGGGATATTTTTTGTAACATGAATTTTCGTGATATGGTCTTTTTTTTCAGCAATGATTATGAAATCTTAATGATGACTGTTTTTTCTAATAGTGCGAGGGAATTCGGCTCGGTTAAAGTTGATGAAAACAAGATTTTATCCTTTAAGGAAAAGGCGGCAGAGCATGACTTTGGACTAGTGAATGGCGGGTTTTATATTTTTTCTTCTTCAGTCTTGAAGAATCTTCCTGATAAAAGAGTATTTTCGCTGGAACATGATGTTTTTCCACATATAGATAGTTTGTTCTCATATTATCATAACGGTATGTGGCATGATGTGGGTAATCTTGAAAGGTATAATGCAGCCAAGAAAGATGCATATAAAATTGGAAATAATTTAATAGTACTTCAAGGATATGATTACATTCAACAGAAGTATCCGGAAAACGTATCCGGAAAAAGAATTTTTTTCAATTCAGGCATGGAAGTAGTCGGTGATTCCATTTTTTGATTAGTGACTTCAAGTAATCAAAATTCTGGAAGGCACTAATTTTAAAGAACATCAATATCCATAACAGGCACAACGAGAATAAAAGTATTCAAAAACATGTAAACGCTTTCTTACCGAAAAATCAAGGATGTAGTATCATGACACAAAATAATAAGAATAATAAAAATGTTAAAATCATCAGCATTGAATCCAGGAAAGGAGGCGTTGGAAAGACCACTATTGGATTTGTTTTATCGAAAATATTAATAGATATTTATAAATATAACGTTATTTTTCTAGATCTCGATATCGCCGGCACCTCCGCAGGAGATGCTGCTGAATCTTTGAATAAATCGTCAGGTTATTTTAAAGATTCCTTTTCCATAGCGTCAAAAAAGAATAAGCGCCTAAATTTAGTCGAGATGTTTGAAAACTATATGACTGGACCCATTAATAACCGAAATTTTCAATGGGTTGACAATGCTGAAAATAATACTAACTGCACGCTACTACATAAAAAGAAAATTAATGTTATTAGTTCATATCTAGCCGAAGGATATAATGAAGAACAGATATTTCGTCCAGAAAATATTTTCGACGAATTTCACTCCATTTGGTTCATCCAGATGATCAAAGAATTAATAGAATTATGGTCTCAATTGATGGATGAAAACGATAAAAAACTTGTGGTAATCATAGATAATTCCCCCGGTCATTCCGGTTTCGAGCCTGCCATTGAAGATTGGCTTACAGACCAGAGCCCGGAAATAGGCAAATTTCTTTCCGTCGCAACACCCGATAGTATGGATATTTATGCTTCCATTAAATCAATGATGGAGCTGCATAACCTTTATTTTCTAAAATGCGAAACCGCGACTTTAGTTAGTGCATTTCTTGATGGTAAGAATAGCGCTGACGAAAATGAAAAAATAAAGTTTGCTGTCGATATGACAAAAAGGGATCGTCTTTTTTTCCACAAACTAGCCGAAGTTAGCGATAATTCGACTCAGGAGTTTAAATATTATTTTGACGCATCGACCAACGTTAAAGATAAACCGCATAATTATCTCGCAATGATTATTAATAAAGTTTCCTCAAACCCTTTAGATATTTATTCTTTAGATGTAAATGTAACTATGAATGTAAATAAGATAATAGAAAAAGAAAAATTAGCGAACAATGATAAATTCAAAAATTATTTCAAACCTCTATTTTCAGAAACTGGAAAGAATCCTGTTCCTTTTAGTTGGGATATTGCAAATATGTACTCAGGAGAAATTCTTTCTTCATCTCTTGCGCTGGCACCGGGGGTTAGCCAAAAGTCACTTG
>CAYNIX010000119.1:0-2603 GCA_964397535.1 uncultured Candidatus Saccharibacteria bacterium
AATATAAAAAAGTGCACCTACACACTGACCCTGATGCATTTTTTCGTAGTATATTTAAAATAACTTGAATTGGGGGTGGGGACAAACAGCGCCCTGTCCATCCCCCGGTTAAAGAGTCAGTAGATTCTTGCCCAGGCACTCACACTCCATGGCGAGCATGTCGGCTATCCACCGAGGCCAAGCGGGCTCTCATTGGTACCACTCCCTTTGTTATCCACTAAACAGTGGACTTGTTTTCGTATGCCATTTAACGAAAAAGCCGCCCAGATTGTGAGCGGCTGACGTGAACTAAAGAAACAACGAGCTTTAGCTCACGTCAGCCTCCCATTTATTTTTTTGAGAATATTTTCGCATAACATTTACGTATTTTACATCATATTTAATATTTGTCAAGATGTTATGAAATCTTTTGCCAACTTTTTAGCTTCTGTATTATTTTTTACCCAATATACTTCGAATCTTCTCCACCAAATCAATTGGCGCCTAGCATATTGGTGGATTTTCCATTTCATCTCCTGCTTCATCTCCAAAAAAAGCTTGTAGCTTGTAGCTTGTAGCTTGTAGCTTTTTAAACTTTCGTCATTGTTATTTAAACTTTTATTTACCACCCGATCTAAATCTTTTAAATGGATTTGAGATTTTTGTTGTGGATTTGATCTCTCGAAGATACTCGAGACAAGCTTTTGCGTTTTGAGATTTGAGATGAATTTTGAAAGTATTTTATATTCCAATCCAATCTTATCAAACCACTCAACACTCACTCCGGCGCTGATCAAACCCTCCACTTCCTCGTAGAAACCTTGCCGAAACCACTCCTCCACTCTGCTATCAATTTTGGCATAAAGTTCCTCGCGGGGCAGATCATAGCCGATGAGTATATAATCAAAGTCCGTTTTGCTTTTTTGCGGTATTTCCCCTGCTTGAGCCCGCTCAATAAAGCGAATCAAACGACGAGGATTGTTTATATCAATAGTTTCTAGGTTATAGTTTTTTGTTGATAGTTGTTTAGCAAGTTGTTGTAATTTTATTAAATCAAATGTATCTAACTCTTCCCGTGTGAAAGATTTGATTTTTGAATTGTCATTTTTATCTCTCGGGGATACTCGAGACAAGTTTTTGATATTTAATTTTTGATCTATTTTAAATCCCTCAATCAGTGCTTGCACATATAAACCCGTTCCCCCAACGATAATCGGCACCTTCCCCCTAGCCCAGATATCATCAATTACAATTTTTGCAAGTTCGAGCCACCGAAACATATTAAAGTCTTCCTCCGGCTCGCAAATATCAATAAGCCATTGCGGAATACTGTCAATATAGCGGAGAGATTTTGATAACTGTTTTGAAATAAATCCATCAGATTGCTTTGTCGCAAAACCACTCCACGCAATAACATCTCTGGTTTCTAATTCGTAATTTCGTAATTTCGTGTAGCTATTTGTAATTACGCGAGTAACATTTGGCAAACCTTCTTTGCCTGTTCCAATATCAAGCCTGCGATAAACCTGCCGGCTATCAGCTGAAACTATTTCACCACTAAACTTCTTCGCTAAATACACTCCGAGCGAAGTCTTACCACTAGCCGTCGCCCCCACAATACAAATTAGTTTCTTTTTTTCCATAGCAAAAAATTATAACATAAAATTAACTTCATTGACAGTGGCACAAATTGATATAGATCAATAATTATTTAAATTCATTTTGGCGCTCGCTAAAGCGCATCTTATATTTTCTTAGCTTAAAAAACCAGCCTATAAAGTAATCCGCAGCCAATGCAAAGAATAGTAACCCGGCTAAATAATAAATTCCCACAGAGGTAAATTTTGGATAAGTCATACTTTGCGCCGTGCCGGCCATCATACCGATAATGCCCAAAACCATAATCGCTCTTACAGAAGTAATGTTGGCATTTAGTGCATTATTGCGAATGTCAGTTATTACCGAGAGAGCCTGATTTAAATAATCACTAGTCATTACCCATATTTGCTTGATGTATTCTAGAGTATCGAACAATACCTCAAAACGAAACTGGAATAAATTCAATAAATAAGCTTCTATTTCGGTTTTTTGAGCAATGCTACGACGAGTCTGCGCATATGTACTCATCTGACTTATACGGCTGGAAATTAAGGAAATGGTTTTCTGATAACTGTCTAACCTGATGCGCACCTTCTCAACCTCATTACCCCTGATGCTTTTCCGCTCCTTAATTTTTCCGATATCTTCCCAAATGGTGCGATGGATATTTAAATATCGACCCAATTGATCTTTAAATTCGCGAAAAAATATCTGTGTCTCAACTAAATCTTGAATATTTTTGCTATCATCCTTATGAATAATAAAAATATATTCAATTGATTTATAAACAGAGATTCCCTTTGAGTCGATTTTACTATAAACTTTCCCGAAACTTTCCTCGTCATATAGATAATTTTCCGGATCTTTGTCGCGCAAGCTTATCACGAGTGCATGAGAAATTTTTATATCAGCAAGAATCTTGGGGGTTGGGGCTCCCAGTGAAAACAAATATGATATTGCCGGATTAAACTTTTGATCAAAATAATCGTTTAGATCTTTTTGTGCTCTTTTAATATCACTATCTT
>CAYNIX010000120.1:0-2600 GCA_964397535.1 uncultured Candidatus Saccharibacteria bacterium
TATTTTGCTCGCATTGGTTTAAGTTGAGACAGTTTTTTGAATTTTTTAGGTGATTAATTTTATTAATTTTTTGTTGATATGATTGCTCATCCAAATAAGGGCTTAGAGCCGAGTCAATGGCACGCAATTTCATTTTGCTGTTTCGATCAAAAAGTTTATTATTTAGCGATTTGGATGATCTTTTACTCGGATCTTTGGCGAATGAAACTCTCATAAAGGGAACTGTTACATCAACCTTTCTGGGCAACACAAAAGTAACGGTAGTGTTCTTACCAGTCAAAGACTGTGCAAGCTCATAGCATGCTACCCCTAACCCTCCACTATTGAAAGGCGGCAATTCCCAGCCAAACATTAAAACTTTTGCATTCGAGCCACCCTCTTGCGACTCAAGTTTTTTGGGCTGTTCTGCCTTATCAATTTTTGATGGGCGCTTTTCAAGTTTGCGGCCCACTTGTCCGGTCAGGTTTTTGAGAGTTTTTTTAATTTTTTTAATCATATAAAACTTGACCCCTTTGGGGAATTCCTCTCAATACCTTATTGGTTAATTATAATTTAACATTTTGCAATCAAAACGATAATACTCTTTTTTTCCACATAAATATTATTAAGTTCTGGCATAGATAATTCTTTTCCATCCAAATAAAGGCCGACTCCTTCTTCATCGGTATTGATGGCCAAATACCATTTGCCTTTATCGGTTTTCGGAATTTCAAAAATTAAACCCTTATCATCCATATTTATCATAATATGAATAGAATTTTTTAAAGTGAACGACAATACTCTTGAGCTTGGATTATCCCAACCCGGGGAATTGATCTTACATCCATGAAAGGATATTTCCGGGGTACCTTTTTTGTCTGTGAGATCAAATGAATCGTTGTCATAAAAAAATCTATGGCGGGTTCGAAATTTAATTATACCTCGAAAAAAGTTCAATAGAGCTGAATTTTTATCCAATAAATTCCAGTCAAACCAACTGATTTCGTTGTCTTGGCAGTAAGCATTGTTATTACCTTTTTGAGTGCGAGCAACTTCGTCCCCCATAGAAATCATCGGTATGCCCTTAGATAAAAATAACAGCGTCATAAAATTTTTTATCTGTTTGAATCTCAGTTTTAATACATCCCGATTATCGGTTTCGCCTTCAGCGCCGCAATTCCAACTGATATTGTTATTTATGCCATCCTGATTATTCTCACCATTTGCTTCGTTATGTTTTTCATTATAAGAAACAAGGTCATAAAGGGTAAAACCATCATGAGCCGTTATAAAATTTAGACTATTAATAGGCAGGCGATCGGAATGTTGGTATAAATCAGCGCTACCGGTGATGCGACCGGCGATAGTTGACACCAAACCGGTGTCTCCTCTCACAAAGCTCCTGATCTCATCTCTGAATTTACCGTTCCACTCGATAAATCGATATCCCGGGAATCGCCCGACCAAATAGGCGCCGCCGGCGTCCCAAGGCTCGGCAAAAATCTTGGTTTTTGCCAAAGTCTCAGAGAGATCAATATTCCAGAGCACGGTGGGATATTGTAGAGTGTTTCCGAATTCGTCGCGAGATAAAATTGAGGCTTCATCAAAACGAAATCCATCCACATGCATTTCACGCACCCAATATTCAAGACAATCTTTAATAAATTTAGCTACCACCGGATGATTAGAATTAAGCGTATTGCCGCAACCGGAGTAGTTCATATAATACTGCCTGTCCTCCGGAGATAGGTGATAATAAATTGAGTTATCGAATCCTTTGAAACAAAATGTCGGTCCGCTTTCATTACCCTCCGGAGTATAGCCGAAAACAACATCCAAAATAACTTCGATACCGGCTTTGTGAAAAGCCTTCACCATATCGCGAAATTCTTTAACGTGCGAAGCCTTGTTGGGAGTAAGGCAATAGGTTGATTCGGGAGCAAAGAATCCTGTTGTACCGTAACCCCAAACGTTTTTGCCATCATTAACATCAAAATCAAAAACCGGCATCAATTCCACAGCAGTGATCCCAAGAGATTTTAGGTAAGGAATTTTTTCAACCACTCCTCTAAATTTTCCGGGATGATTTACGTTTGAACTTGGGGACTTGGTAAAATTTCCCACATGCATCTCATACACTATAGTCTCTTCAATCGGCAAATCGAGTGGTTTGTCACCTTGCCAGTTGTATTCTTCAATATTTATAATTGCACCGCGTAGAGAAGTCTTTAAATTATCTTCACCGTTTAAGGCGTCTTCTTTTCTCCATAGGGAGTAATCAATACCTTTTGCGTAGGGATCAATGAGTATTTTTTTACCGTTAAACCGATGCCCGGCACTTGGCTCGAACGGACCATACACACGATAGGCATAAAAGTAGTTTGCAGATAAATTCATAACGTAAACATGCCAGAAATGATAGGTATGAAAACGCGGATTATCAAGTTTGATAGTATATAAAGGCTCGAAATTATGGGCACAGTCAAAAATCAGAAGCTCTACACTTTCTGCATGTTGAGAAAACACCGAAAAATTAACTCCCGTTTTATCCACAGTGGCACCCAGCGGATAGGGGTTACCGGGCATTATATCAATTTTTTTAGCCATTAAAAAACCCCTCC
>CAYNIX010000121.1:0-2578 GCA_964397535.1 uncultured Candidatus Saccharibacteria bacterium
GGTTAATGCTAGCGACTGGTTATCCATTTTTTCAATCTCAAATGGCCCATCGGTAGTGAATTCCCAACCGATGGATTTGAAATTTACAGTAATTTTAGTCCTGTTTAAGTCGGAAAATTTTATACTAACTATATCATCTGGGTTCGGAGTAATTGGATCTGCTTTTGCGGGGATACCAAAACTGCCGAAAATTGTGGTAATTATCAGTAAACTTACGATCATTTTAGACCAGATTTTTGTCAAAAACCCTCCTTATATTGGGAAAATTGGTTGTTGGTTAGGAAACTAGGTTGGAAATGAGTTATTGGGTGAAGAAGCCAGGTCTGAAGATAGCATTGTGAGAAGCGGGGTGTGGGTAATGATGCCGGTGGGGAAAAAGAAGTCAGTAAGGAGCCTACCGGAAGGTTTGCCATTTTTCACCTAGTCGATAAAGCTGTTTTCCGATGATGTCATATTCGTTGATCAATTCATCGCATTTTTGTTGTTTTTCTGTGGAATGTTTAAGATATAAATCCCTAGCCTGCGATAAACTCACAATTGTCTCATTTGACTCCGCCATTGCGTCGTCAAGATATTTTTTGAATCCTAGTTTTTGGTGCCTTTTTGCGTATCCTTCGGCGATTAATCGAGGAATAGCCTTGCTCGATCGGGATAGTTGATCCTTCAAATCATATTTTTCATGTTCAGGCAGACTTGACAATATTTCATCGGATATTCTGAGCATTGCGTCATATGATCTCTGATATACGATTAGGTCACGAAAAGAAGTTATCGGTTTTGTTTTTTCAGTTTGATTTCCGCCAATCTCCATCTTCTCCCTCCATCTTCCAAACCGGCTTCCTAACCTAATACCCTTATTCTCACTCAAAAACTCTCCGAATCAAGCGGATATGCAAAAAATCAAACCAAATTGGTCCTCCTAGTCATTAATACCATTATACAAAAAAATTTTGTTTAAAACAAAATTTTTTTGTAAGCATAATAATAGATTGCCGCGATCCGAAGTATCCGGGCTCGCAAAGACAAATGGTGAATATTAAATTTCCTTTTCCACCGCTTTGATAAAATCTTTTATATCTCCCAGACCGTTTATAAGAATGTTGTAGACTTTGTTGTAGTCAATATCCATGTAAACATGAGCAAGAACATTTCTGAATTTAGTCATTCCAACCAGTTTATCTGCCAGTTTATTATCAATAATATTGTTCTCGGCAAGTATTAAAAAAGATTCTGCCAAAGTTGTAGGTTTGCGATATTTTCTGACGTTAATAATCGTTTCTGCCAAATCAATTGTTGATTGAGCAACCAAATACAGATACCGTTCCATGGCGCCGGTCAAATCTATGCTATCTAGTATTTTATTAAGAGGTATATCTTGGTAATGATCTAAAATAGCCAGATATTTTTTTACCAAACTTATATGATTTTCTATCAAGTCCACATTTGTCATACTTTGACCTTTGATAAATGGTGATTATGCATAATTTGGCTATAGTCGAAATACCGGCTAAGTGTCATGGTTTCATATTTAACTCGGAAAGGTTCTTTTTCAAGTAATACAATGCCATCAATTATTATCCTGTAAGCCATTACGGGATTTTCCAACTGATTTAATACCAAAAGATCAACATCATCGCTTTTTAGCAGTGTGTTAATTTTACCTAAAATCTTTAGCTTTAGCTCAAACGTTTTATTTTCCGTAATTCCATCAAAATACACTGCAAAGTCATAATCCGAGAGCGGGCCGGCATCTCCGCGGGCGCGGGAACCGAAAAAGTACACCAGCTTTATATGCGGGATTGATGCAAAAAATCTTACTAATTTTTCCTTGACTTCTTTGTCCATTGGTTATATTGTAACGAATTTGTTAAGAAATAGCAACATAATCTAACTCAAAGCTTAAATGTCAATCCTCGACAGGCTCGGATTGCCCCAAGCTGCAGTCGTATGGGCAAAACTCAAAACCACAACTAAAAAACTTAAAAAAACTATAACCTAGAACCTAAAAACTGATTATCTAATGCATGATACCTGCTACTTGATACACGATACTTTATACTCAAAAACTTTGGCAAAATTTTAGGGCTCTTGCTCTGAAGTGGTATTTGCGACATCGGTTGGCTTGCTGTGGAACCGCTTATGCACTTCGCGCAAGTGGCTATCTGTAACATGAGTATAAACTTGAGTGGTAGAAATATTGGAGTGTCCGAGCATCTGCTGAACGCTACGGATATCGGCGCCGTTTGAAAGCAAGTCGGTAGCAAAAGTGTGGCGCAAAGTGTGTGGTGAAACATTTTTTGAGATTCCCGCCCGCCGCGCGTATTTTTGCACCAGACGCTCAATAGCCCGCACGTTCAACCTATTCCCGCGGGAGGAGAGGAAAAGAGGAAAATTCTTTGCGGTATCAAGTATTAAGTATTGAGTATTAGGTATTGGATAATCAGTTTTTAGGTTACAGTTTTTAGTTTCTAGTTCTTCAGTAAGAGATATCTCTTCAAAATTCTGATAACTTGCATTAATGTTTTCCGTGTTTATAGCCGTGTCCTGGAGTTTACCCCGAGCTTGTCGAATGGGTGTA
>CAYNIX010000122.1:0-2568 GCA_964397535.1 uncultured Candidatus Saccharibacteria bacterium
ATTTTCATTTTGTTCATGAAGATTATCTTGAATTTATCAGTCTCATATTTTTGCTTTCGTTGGGTTTTATCACAAATCATTTATACAGGAAAGAAGCCACGGGTTATGAAAGTAAGATAGTCAGTTTAGAAAATGAAAGCGAAAAGAAAGACGATATGATCGAGGAAAATTTTCGATATATCGGCAGCCTGAATGTTCGCATGCAGGAATTGGAATCTGCATTGACTAAAATTCAAAAATACCCGGGAACGAAAAATGAAATGAAGACAATTCTTCAGTATATGGCAAATAGAGTATTAAGCATGGTAAATGTCGAATGGACTATGATTCGTATAGTTAATCTGGAAAAAATGCAGACTTTATCAGAGGTTTGCGTTTACCGCAATAACAAGCAGATAAAGCTTAAGAATATTCCCAACAATAATTTAGCTAACAATGATATGATTGATAATATCTATGTTATACCGGCGACGGAAAAAACTTTTACTATCAATACCTATTGCATATTGCCAATAAAGGTTGATCGTGAACAAAAAATTATGATTGAAGCCATCGTCAATCAGATCGATATGCTGTATATCATATTCGCGTCGGAATATTATAAAGAAAAAGACTATATTAACAATAGACTAATCCAATAAATTTGTTTCATGAATACAATATATATAACTAAAAACGATCATAAAAAACTAGTTGATTTGATAAGCGAGAAATGGCCGAATGACGATTACGATCAGGCGTTGCTAGTCGAATTGAATCGGGCGGAAATTGTGGAATCGGCTTTAATTCCTCCGGATGTGATTACTATGAATTCGCTGATAAATTTTACCGATATGCAGAACAGCGAGAGTTTCGAATATTGGCTTGTTTTTCCGGAGGAAGCCAATGTTGCACAAAACAAAATATCAGTCCTTTCGCCGATTGGTTGCGCTTTGCTAGGATATAAAATAGGCGATATTATCGATCTAAAAATTCCAGCTGGCCAAAAGCAGTTAAAGGTGGAAAAAATATTGCATCAACCGGAAGCCGCTGGTAATTTTAATTAGATATGTTTAACAGAAACATGGTAAACAAAGTCATACGAACGCTGATCATCTCTGATTTTTTTCTTTTTTTCGCCGTTGGTCTTCTTGGGCCGATTTTTGCAGTGTTTTTAATGGAGCGGATAGAAAATAAAATTGAAATTGTCGGTTATGCCGTGTCTTTTTATTGGCTTACCAGGGTAATTATGGTGATTCCGCTAAGCCAATTAATGGATAAAATGAAAGGCGAATTTGACGAATGCCTGTTTATGGCTCTCGGCACTTTTATGATATCCGCCATACCCTTGTTTTATATTATATCTTCGGAAGCCTGGCATATTTATCTACTGCAAATTTTGAATGGTCTAGCTTATGCCTTGGCTGTGCCGGCTTGGCGGATTGTATTTACCAACCATGTCGATCGGAGCATCGTCGGTTTTGAATGGTCGCTAGAAGACGTGGCAGTCGGTATCGCAACGGCCTTAAGCGCTTCGGTCGGCGCGATAATAGCTGATAAATTCGGATTTAATATTCTTTTTTTCGCAATTTTTATCTTCGGAACATTTAGCGCTTTAATTCTTATTACTTTGAATAAAGGCAAAAAATCCATATTAAAAGAATTATTGCGCGATCGTGCGAGTAAGGCCCCGTTGAAAATAGATTCCTTTAAATAATAATATATGTTCACGGATATTTTTATTTTAGCCTGTTCTCTAATTGTTATAATGAAAGGCGCTACCTTGGCGACCAGATACGCCGCTTTACTAGCGGAAAATTTTCGCTTATCTAAATATGTTGTTGGCTTCATAATTATTGCGGTAATTTCCATTTTGCCTGAAACTTTTATCGCTATCGATTCAGCGTTAAAAGGAATCCCGTCATTCGGTCTAGGCACTTTATTCGGATCAAACATCGCCGACATGACGCTGGTTTTTGCAATAATACTTATCTTAATCGGCCGGAGTCTGAAAGTAGAGGGCAAGATCCTGAAAAACCGCAAGCTTTACCCTTTGTTTTTATTGCTTCCCTTGATTCTCGGGTTGGACGGCTTATATAGCCGGTCAGACGGGTTGGCCTTGATGTTGATAGGCAGTATATTTTATTATCTGGCTTTAAAAGACGGAGTTGATAATCGGGTGGTAGTGAACGGCGATCATCGGTTAAAAAATTCCCTTCTGTTGCTATTTGGCATGATCATGCTTTTGATCGGATCGCATTTCACTGTTTTGTCAGCTACTTCTCTGGCCAAAGACATGGGTATTAATCCGATATTAATCGGCATGATGATAGTCGGAGTCGGCACAACGATACCGGAGATGTTTTTTGCTTTTAAGTCGATTAAAAAAGATGATGATTCTTTGGCTATAGGTGATATACTCGGAACGGTCTTGGCAGACGCGACTATTGTTGTCGGTATTATTGCTCTTATCGCGCCCTTTGCTTTCCCTCAAACCATTGTTTATGTTACAGGGATATTTATGGTTATGGCTTCGATATTGTTGTATCGATTTATGTATACCGGCAGAACACTAACAAAAAAAGAAGC
>CAYNIX010000123.1:0-2566 GCA_964397535.1 uncultured Candidatus Saccharibacteria bacterium
CTGTGGTGATCAACGGCAGTCTGGAAGTATTGAGCATCAAGGTTGATCCTCAGTTCTTTAAAATATTTGTTTACAGCATTATTATCAAATAAAACTGAAGACAAATATCGTCTATTGCTTAGATTATCTTGCTTTGATCGACATATAAGCTTATCTGTAAATTCCTTAACTTCTTTTGCTTTTGGCAGAGTAGTTTCGATCGATTCATAAAGCAGTAAGGATGTGACCAAATTCCTTAACATAGAATTTCTATGTGATTTTTTTCTGCTAAGTGTTCTCATTTTTTTTCTCTAAAATTTCTTTTATTTCTTCGATACCTTTTTTACCAAGGCCTTTAATTTCGGTTAGTTTTAATTCAGATAATCGTTGTAGACCAGCTAATGTCTTAATCCCTGAATTCACCAGTGCGTTTGCGGTGCGCGGGGTTAGGCCAATATCTTCAATCTTTGTTTTTGGATCCATAGATTCATGTTTAACATCACCGGCATCAACATCGGAAGTATATTCATATTCGCTCTCCGGCATAACTTCGTAGTCATCTCGAACTTCGCTAATATCAGCTGTCATCGATTCTTCTAAAATAGTATCAAAAGAAAATATCTTATAATGATCAATTAAAATATTTGCCGCTGCAATTATTGCTTCTTTAGGAGACAAACTTCCGTTTGTAGAAATCTCAAGAATTAATTTATCATAATTTGTCATTTGTCCAACACGAGTATTTTCTACATCAATCTTTACGCGCTCAACGGGTGAAAATGAAGCATCAACCAATATTCTGCCAATCTCTTTGCTGGCAGATGCGTCATCGGTAGATCGAAAACCTCTGTCGTTTTCAATAGCTACTTCCATGTCAAACTTAGCGCTTTTGTCTAAGGTTGCAATAGCTTGTTCCGGATTAAGTATTTCAACGTCTGCATTTTTAGAAAACTCAGCTGCGGTTACTTTGCCCAGTGATTTGGCGCTTAAATTTAAAATCACAGGATCGTTTGAATATGATTTTATTTTTAAGGCTTTAATATTAAGTAAAATTTCAACCAAATCCTCTTTTACATGCGGAA
This sequence comes from uncultured Candidatus Saccharibacteria bacterium, assembly GCA_964397535.1. Classification (GTDB taxonomy): domain Bacteria; phylum Patescibacteriota; class UBA1384; order XYA2-FULL-43-10; family XYA2-FULL-43-10; genus CAYNIX01. The sequence continues at coordinate 1,062 of CAYNIX010000123.1, forward strand.
GTGACGTAAATTCATGAGGTGCTCCTTCTATTCTAATAGAAGTCACTGCTGCTCCGGGAATAGACGACAGCAAAACTCTACGCAAAGAATTTCCCATGGTATGGCCATACCCGGGAAAAAGAGGTTCAATTATAATTTTTGAAACGTTTTCAGAAACCTTTTCCTCTTTGATTTTAGGCAAATTAATTTTTTCCATTTTTCTCCTTACCCCTTAAAGAACTATCTAGAATAATATTCAAGGACTAAATTTTCATTAATATTTAAGTCAATTTCTTCTCTGCTTGGATTTTGAAGATAATTAAAGGAATTCTTCTTTTCGTCATGTTTAATCCAGCTTGCGCTTTTTATTTTCTTGCCGTTGAGATTATGCTCTTTTTTGAAAGTTATCACATCACCTACAGAAACTTTTGCCGAAGGAATACTCAATTTCTTACCATTTAGCATTACGTGACCGTGATTTACAACTTGCCTCGCCTCACTCCTCGAAGACACAACTCCGCATCGATAAATGACATTATCTAAGCGAGATTCAAGTAAATTCATAAAATTTATAGCTTTATTACCGGTCATTTTATCTGAAGCTTGATATATGCGCCTGATATCATTCTCGGCAATCCCATAAATTCTCTTTGTCTTTTGTTTTTCTCTTAATTGCCTTCCATACTCCGAAAGCTTGCTACGCGAAGTGGGCCCATGTTGGCCGGGGATGTATGAACGTCTTGTTATGGCACATTTGGGGCTAAAACATCGCTCTCCTTTAAGCATCAGTTTGTCTCCCTCTCTGCGGCATTTTTTGCAAGCTTTTAGCATGGTAATATATTCCTCTTTAGGTTAAATTCTTCTTGTTTTTTTGGATCGGCAGCCGTTGTGTGGAATGGGTGTGGTATCCTTTAGCAATTCTATCTCCAGGCCGGAAGCAACCAATGCTCTAACGGCTGATTCTCTGCCAGCCCCTACACCGCTAACAAAAACTTTAATTTTTTTCAAACCGTAGCTCTTCGCTTTTTCTATGGCGGATTGAGTTGTTAATTGAGCGGCATATGGTGTAGACTTTTTGGTTCCTTTAAAACCCATCGCACCCGATGAAGACCACGATACGACTCCGCCGTCCTCATCTGTAACGGATACAATTGTGTTATTAAAGGATGATTGAATATATACTACACCCGAAAATAATGATCTTTTTACTTTTTTTCTCGGAGCGTTTTTCAAATTTTTTTTATTGGCTTCTTTTGGCATTTTATTAATCTACAATTATTGATTAAATTCTTTTAGACGGTGCTAATTTTCCTGAGCCTAAAGTTACTCTTTTCCCTCTCTTGGTTCTGGCGTTTGTTTTTGTACGCTGACCTCTTACAGGCAAACCTTTGGTGTGCCTTAAGCCCCTATAAGAGTTTATCTCTTTAAGCCTTTTAATATTCTGGGAAACGGACAGTCGCAAATCACCTTCGACTTTATATTCGTTGACAATACACATAGCATACTTGCTTAATCAAAAATCAGCC
>CAYNIX010000124.1:0-2559 GCA_964397535.1 uncultured Candidatus Saccharibacteria bacterium
GGAAGGAATTTTTGCCCGCCCTCGCTTTCCGCCGCCGCCGAATTTCGTGCCAACGAAGTTGGCGCGCCGCCATATTAAAATTGAAACGCTGTTTCCCTATAATTATCAATCAGATCGATCAATTTATCAATTTCTTTGATTTTTTGCCTGATAATTTTTGGTGTAATTTGAACTTTTCGAAACTTCACATAACCTTCCTGATTATCAACTACAATTTTTGTCCACACAAAACCGTTTTTCGTTAGCGATTGCCAGTTTGCATGAACAATATTGTTTCGAAAAGTATTTAGTGATTCGAGTTGCTCACGAATTTTGTTCAGCACATCTTTATTTTTCTTCTCTTTGAAAGATTCTAATCGGACATACATTTTGTAAAACAAATCAATCTTATTGCTGGTGGTAAGTTTTTCCAAAATTACAAATCCTGTTTCGTGAGCGTCATCGTGTATAAATTCGGCAATCGCTATGTTTAACTCATGCTCTAAAATACTAAAGTTAATCAGAAACGAGCCTATCGGGGAACTATACTTATCCGCAGCTTTCTCGATATATTCGCTGTCAGGGTAAGCATACTGTTCTAACTCATCATAATTTTCAGATTGCGTATTCATAATCTTAATTCAAATCATATTCCCAGCCGGGTTGCCAAGATTTTGTTTTACGCCAATCTTCGGCAAATGCTTGTTTCCAAGTTTTATTCTTCAATAAAACATCTAAAGCAAGTTGTGGGGCTTTGTGCGCCACTATCGCAACCGATTTACCATCATAATTTTGTTTCAAAAATTCTAGAAAATCAGAAATTCGAGTTTTCACATCTTCATAGCTTTCACCTTTGGGAAATTGCGCAATAATCATTTGTTCTTGCATTGGCTCAACGATTGCCGAAGATTGAGCGTTAAATTTCCCATAATTACATTCCCGCAATCTTTTATCGGGAATGATCGGCACAATTCCCTCAAAAGTTAGTTTTGCCGAATTTACCGCTCGTTTTAAGTCGGAACAAAACACAACATCAAATTTTCTGTCCTTGATTTTATCTTTTAATTCGATTGACTGTTTAATGCCCAAATCGGAAAGCTCGACATCAAACCAACCCGATGAAATCTCTTTTTCATTGTCGGTTGTTGTTCCGTGTACAAAATAAGTTATTTTGATTGCCATAATTATTTTTGAGAAAACTCCCTTCTTAATCCATTGCGACCCAAATTGAGCCAATACTCAGTTTCTTCTGTGGCATTTCCTTTAATAAATTTTTCTTGGTGGCCACCCATAAATTCCATAGCGACACCTGCCAGCGCATATGCGTAGAGATATTTTTTTTCGTCATCAGAAAGCGGATTTAGTTTGTCGTATATTTCCATAACTCGTTCGGTTCTTTCTCGCAGTGATTGCGAGTTGCTTTCGTCGTGCAATAGATTCGCGGCAATAACGGCAAGTTCTTGTATTCGTGGATAATAGTTAGCAACAGAAAAGTCTAAAATATAGATTTTGCCGTCCTTACCTTTCATTACATTGGCCTTTGTAAAATCCCCATGGACAAAGGCGTGTGGCAGACTTTCTGCTGGGATTGCCGCATATTGATCCATTGCTTGTTCAATAAGTTTTATATCAGCAGGTTGAATAAATTGTTTCGTTTTTTCAAACATATCCTTGATATTCGGAATTGCCCAAGAATCAAAAAGGTATGGTGGTTGATAATCAATCCTATTTACCTTTGCAGCCTGCTCGACTACTTCTCTTTGTTCATCTGTATCAGGAGCACGATCAAGTTCGAGAAAGGTCTGTCCATCAACAAATTTCATGAGTACCATTGAAATTCCATTAGCTTGGCGATCAGAATAAACCACTCCTCCGTCAGCAGTTTTTATTAAAGGCGGGTGATTTACGCCAGCTTCAATCGCTTTTTCCATAATTGTGCTGTAGCGAACAATGGTTTCTGGATTTCTATCTTTGGAAAATATCTTTGCTACATATTTGCCGCTCGGGGTTTCTATTACCAAATTACAATCTTCATATCCGATTCCAATTACAGAAAAGTTTGTCGGCGGGTCAATTTCATAAGCGGTTGCCAAATGATTCACGACCACGCCAATTTCACCAGAATAGTTTAATCTATCAAGCGGAGTTTGTTTTTCTACATTTGCAATTTTTAATTTATCCATATTTTCCATATCTATTTCAATAATTCATCTGCCGAAACTCCAAGGGCTTCGGCTAGTTTCTGAATTGTCGCAAGCGTGGGATTCCTTTTCCCGTTTTCAATCCCGCTAATATAAGCTCGATGAACTTCTAATTTGCGAGAAATTGCACCTTGCGACAATTTTTTAGCGGTTCTTATTCGCTTTAGATTTTTTCCAAGTTTTGTTGATATTTCAGCCATATAAGTTATTAACATTATAATCCTTGTTGCATTATTAGGCAATGTTGTATTATAATGATACATATGAACAAAGGGAGAAAAATTGTTTTGTGCGCACGGGTGGGTGGGGCAAGCACAACTCAATTTATGGCGGCGCATTTTGCAAAGCAAAATACGAAATTCGGCGGCGGTGGAAAGCG
>CAYNIX010000125.1:0-2549 GCA_964397535.1 uncultured Candidatus Saccharibacteria bacterium
GGTGGTTAGAGAATTTATAGACGGTGAGTCGTGGAGTGGCAATGCGGGTGATTCGTCAAAATATTTTTTTGGGTACGATATTCTTAAGGACTCCTTAAATAATACGGTTATTACTGAAAATGTTGTTAATGTAATAAAAACCACTCAACAAATTATGTTTACAAAAATTAACCTTTCTTCTGTTTCGAGCTTAAAACCGCGTTATTATTTTGACCTTGATAAATATCATTTTCAAATAATATCTAAAAAAATCGGATTGGACTTGACAAAACAAATTAAATTTTATAATTACATGAAAAAAGATTATATTTCTCCAAGCAATAGAACGTTAAGTTTCGGAGATTTTAATCCCGGAAATATTATTGTCCAAGATAGTGGAAATAAAATTGTTATTACTGATTTAGAGTGGATGTGTTTTGATAATTTTACTTTTGATGTCACATTTTTATGGTTATTTCTCTGGAGATATCCGGATTTGCAAATACTATTATTAAAAGATTTTGCTGGTGATAAAAAATTTCAAACTCATTTTAGATCTAGTCTTATTCGGCAAATTATAGCTTATTATAATGGCCCAGTGGTAAACCTCAGAGGTGAAAAACTTAATTCATATCTTAATTTTCATCGTAAACATTGGATGAAATATTTAGTAGCTGCCGGGGAGTCGTTTGAGGCGTTGATGGGTGTAAAATAATGCATAAAAAATAAAATAAGGAAAGCAACAAATGAAGAAAATCGAAATCTCACAGTATCTCTTCCGATCTCTGGATATTAGGGGGGCCGAGCCGGAATATGTAAAATCGCTTCATATTACACCAGGTAGTGCCAAGGAACGATCAGCCCATGGTTCACCACTTAGCCCCGAGATTGCCAAGATTATCGGCCGTTCTATAGGGGAAGTCTTTTCACCCAAAAAGGTTGTGGTGGGTCATGACGCTAGGTTAACTTCCCCAGAACTGACTAAGCAGCTTATCGAGGGTATGTTGGATCAGGGAGTTGATGTGGATTTTATAGGGCTTGCCACTACTGACAAGCTATACTTCGCTATTGGCCACTACAAGTATGAATATGGCATCATGAATACCGGATCTCACACCATCAAGCAGCTCAATGGTTTTAAAATCTCCAAATATAAGGATGGCAAGGTTATGCCCATCGCTAAGGGTACCGGCATGGAGAAGCTAAGCGAAGTAGCTAGAGCGCAGGAGTTTACAATAGCTAAGAAAAAAGGCAAGCTTAAGGCTATTAATATCTCTGATGACTTTGAGAATTACATACTGTCTTTTTTTGAGTATGAAAATTTTACTAATCAGACTGTGGTGTTTGACGCAGGTAATGGCTCCGGAGGAGTAGTTTTTGAGTCTATCATTGATCGTCTTCCCATCAAAGCTATAAAACTGAACTTTGAACCTGATGGTAATTTTCCCAACCATGAGCCAGATCCGATGGTTTCTGAAAATTTGACTGAAATGTTTGAGACTATGAGGGCCAAGAGAGCCGACTTTGGCATCGCTTGGGACGGGGATTCCGATAGAGTAGCCGCTATCACTAAATCTGGCGAGATATTAACTGGAAGCTACTTCGCACCGATGCTTCTGCCATGGGTGTTTGAGAGGCATCCGCACACGACCGTCATATGTACACCACCTATGAGCTGGGCGTCCCGTGAAGTTGCCCAGGAATATAATGGCAAGATAGAGCTGGCTGCCGTGGGAAATTCCTTTATAAAGATTGCAATGGAGAAGTACGATTCTCCCATCGGCATGGAAGAAGCGGATCATTTTATGTTTTCTGAGACGTTCAACGCAGAGAGCGGAATCCTGCCGGTACTTATCCTACTAGACCAGGTAACTAAGACCGGAAAGTCTTTCGACGAATTGTTGCTTGAGGCGAAACAAGGTTATTATGTCACAGGTGATATAAATATTGAGGTACATAATGCTGAAGAATTGCTGCAAAAATTACATAAGCATTATGACGAGCTCGGGGTTAGCAACAGACTGTACCTCGGAGATATCCAGGTCGAACTGTCTGATTATCATTATAATATTCACCCTTCAAGCAATGATCCAGTAGTGCGGCTAAATCTGGAAGCTAAGTCAATCGAGGCTCGGGATAGGGGTGTGGTCGAAGTGCAAAAGTTGATAAATGAATTATCTTAATTTATTTTCGATTAACGGATGAATATGATTGCATACCTGAAAGGAAAAATTATTCAAGCACGCTTTGGGCAGCTTATTGTTGAGACCGGTGGAGTTGGCTACAGAGTAAATGTTTTGCCGCAAATTGATGTTCCTGAAAATAGTGTGGATGCCGAATATACGGTTGAGCTATATATTCATGAACATATTAGAGAAGATGCTTATGATCTATACGGATTTATTACCTACCAAGAGTTGCTACTTTTTCAAAAACTAATATCGGTTTCCGGTGTTGGGCCGAAAGCGGGTTTGAATATTATGTCGCAAGCCGATGGAGATAAAATAATTTCTGCAATTGAGAATTCCGATGTTTCATTTTTTACCGCAATTTCGGGCATTGGCAAAAAA
>CAYNIX010000126.1:0-2518 GCA_964397535.1 uncultured Candidatus Saccharibacteria bacterium
ATGCACTCGGAGGAATAAAAAATTCCGATCAATGTTCTGAAGTTAGCGTTACAAATACGCCGGATTATTATTCAAATTTTTCCATATCTCAAACCGGTACTTATGAGTTGATATTGAATGCTAAGACAGAAAATGGCTTAAGGAAAATGTCAAGAGTGTTTAGAGTTGAGAATGCAAGCGATTTTACCATTGTCAGAGAATCAGCAAGCCGTATTTATCCTCCCAGCGATTATGAGATGAATTTTAAGGTTGAATCAAATATCGATTTTTTTGGCAACGTCAGAGAAGAAATACCGCAGGAATTTTCCATTGTGGAAGCTCGCGCAAATAATAATATAAAAAATGGGGGCTTAACTGACCAAGGCAAGCAATACTATGTATATACCGAAAATAGCAGAAAATATTTGGAATTTCCGAATATTAAAATACCATCCGGTGAATTTTTGCAAGTATCCTATCGCTATAAGGCTCCAAATATATCGCCGCAATTTTACCTGATAGGCAGGACGGAATTGATCGAAACTAACCCGGAATCAAATATAAATGATGTACTCAATACAAATTTTAAAATTGATCCGGCATTGTCGATTGAAGACAGAAATATTTCTGTTGTCTCGGGCAGTGTTTATGAGGTAAAAACACGACTAAAAGTAAACGAAGAATATAAGGGCTTGGCGGTAGATGCCATGCCGGATGGAGTAGAAGTTTTAGATGAACAGATCGATAAAATTAATAAAGTTGTAAATAGCGACGGTACTGTCACCGTGTCGAAAAATGCACCTGTTATTGGAGACGCAAACAATCAAATGGAAGTTGAAGATAACATAGCCAAACCTGATGAAAATATCAGCCCTAATTCTAATCAGAACCCACCTTTGGCCCAAAATAATGATCCAAATAATAATCCGGTCTCCGGCGATGAAGCAAGCCAACAGGTATCACCGGTTGATGAAAATGCTAATCCTTTAGTGGATAATAATGTAAAAGTTAACGACCAACCATTGATTTCAGAAGATATAACAGTGTTAGAAGCAGAACAAAGTGAAATAATCAGGCAAATGTCCGATTCTTCGCCGCTTAATGATCCTAATAATCTGCACACTATCAGTGATGGGAAAATAAAAAAAATTATTTGGCAAGTCGAGTGGCAGAAGGATCAGAGTTATAATATAATCTACCGAATAGATATTTCGAGGCTGCCATTCAATAAAATAAAGGGAAATTTATTTTTTGTGACGACCGATTTACCCCTAGAACAGATAAATCTGGATGAAGGTTTATGGCAAGATTCAGCGTCGTTAATAGCAGCAAACGCATATAGCGAGGAGATTATTTTTACCGAGTCAGATTATTGGCAGATTGCCGCTGATGCTACCACCAGTGCCAAATATCCCGGAACCACCGCAAATGACACTGGCGTAGGATCTATTGCATGGACAAATACCGGAAATGTAACTGCCGACGACACAAATTGGGCGACATGTAGCCTTAACGACAATCAAATTAGCAATTATATTAAAACGACAAATTTTGGTTTTAGCGCAAGCGATGTACCTTCCGGTAGCACCATTAATGGGATTACGGCTACTATAAATCGTAAAGCCTCAAGTGGATCAAGGCTTAAAGACTATGCCGTACAAATTATTAAGGGTGGCGCCATTGATACTACTCAAAATAAGGCCGATACGACAAACTTTTGGACTACTGGTGATAATATAGGTTCATACGGCGGGGCAGCCGATTTATGGGGAATTTCTTGGTCTCAATCAGATATTGTTTCAACCGGTTTTGGATTAGCCTTTTCCGGCAATAAGCCTGTCACAAACACAGCCGGCTATACTGCCAGTGTGGACTATATGACATTAGCAGTAACGTATACACCTCCCATGACAATCGCTGGGACTTCAAACGGGAGCGGAACGGTAAAGCTGGCTGTGAACGGTTCGTTGAATTCAGCGACAGCTTCCATAAGCGGGGGTAATTTTACCTTGACTCCTTCAGGCACTGTTGCCAACAATGACGTAATTACAGTTTGGATTGACAGCGCAGCAGATGGCTCCGAATCAACAGCTGTTACAAAATATGCGGGAAGCGGCAATATCGGCGGTATGGTATTAAACACCAATATATTGACTATCGGCTCCGATCAAAATACCTCACTCACCGTAGCTAATTTGGATCAATATGATTGCAGTCAAAATGAAGATATCATGCATCAAGCAGCAAGCTCTGCGCTTCTTGTTGAAGGAGATAATTGTGCCGGCTCGACTGCCAACGTGTATAGCAGTGAAAAAATAGATATTTTAAGCGGGGATACTTTATCAATTTCCGGAACGGAAACTCTAACAACTTATGATATTGATTTTGCAGGTACTTTGAGTTCGGGGGGAGATTCGACTTATAACATATCAGGGAGCTGGAATAACAGCGGCACATTTACTGTCTCAACCTCCACAGTCAATATTAATGGCTCCACAGCTCAAACTGTGACAACAAATTCTCAATCCTTTAACAATTT
>CAYNIX010000127.1:0-2510 GCA_964397535.1 uncultured Candidatus Saccharibacteria bacterium
CTCCAAGCGGCGATATCATCGTTCTGCTCTCGCAGCCGTGAGAAGAAGACGTTGATGTCTTTCTTGGTGTAAGAGAAATCATGCTGGCGATACTTCTCGCCGATGAGGTCGATCATAAACTCACGGACAAGGCGGTTGTAGCGCATCATCGCATAGAGATTTATTTGCTTTGCCACTTCGACGGGTGCATTCGCCAATTCGTAAACCAGTTTCTCGTTGCCAAGGGCAATAAGTCGCCTATGGCAAGCGCGCGTGTGCCGGGACACCTTCCTCTCGGTCGGGTACTGGAACAGGTTATCGCGTTTTATATATGCAATTATTTCGTCAATCGACTTTCCCTCTAGGTACTCTTTGGAAACAATCCTTATCTCGTAAAACAGGAATTGCTCAGAGGTCAGGCCACCGTTGTACAGCATATTAATATCCATAATGTTTAATCACCCACCTACATACTCCTTTGACCCGTTGTCGTCAGCATCTTATTCAATAATCTCTTGCCGCTGTCTACCCAAGCGTCCACTTGCGAAATTTTGAGCTTGTACTGTTTACCAGTACGTCGGTACGGAATGACGTCCTATTCAAGGTGGCATCTGCTCCGCAGATGCAGGCGCCATATAATTATAAAAATCACCCGAGACAGTTCAGTGTCGCAATAAATAATTTTGTCATAAAAGGTAGTCTTATGTAACTTAATTCGCAGTTTAAATAATAGTTCCCTTCTCGGCACTGGTATATTTTTTACAATATACCGTTTTTACTTAGATCTCTCTTTAAAACACAAAGCCGCCTAATGACTATGCGTTTTGTAGGCAGCACCAAAACTCTTTCGTACTTTAGGCAGCAATAAACTTTTTCATACTTTCACCACTCCTGAATATTCATACGAAACATTAATCGATAATTTGCCCCCGTTTCCTAGCATTGTTAAGTTAATTAATAAAGCAGAGTTATAAGTTTAGATTGATATACACCTGGTCAATTTCATCCTGGGTTATCCCGATATAGCGTAGGGTTACGCTTGGAGTGACGTGGTTAAATACCTTCTGTAATAGGGTTATATCGTTTCCCTGAATATAGGCATGATAGCCGAAAGTTTTCCGCAGTGTATGGGTTCCTATCTTCTCCTGGATACCTACCGCCCTAGCGGCTTGGTTAAGAATTGCCCAGGCCTGGTATCTACTTATCGACTTACTCCCCTGCCCCTTTCTTGAAGGAAATAAAGGGGCCTCGGGATCAATGGTAGCCAGGCTGTCTAAATATTTCTGAATGGCCTTTTGAACCGATTTATTTATTGGGAATAGCTTTGCTTTCCCGGTTTTTTGCTCTCGGGTGCTTATTGCTTCGCGGATCTTATTCCCCACAGTTATTACATCCCCTATTTTGAGGCATAAAAGATCGCTAATTCTTAACCCGCTATTGATCCCCAGTGTAAAAAGCATATGATTTCTTGCTCCATGGTAAGGATCGGCAACAAGTATTTTCTTCATGGCCTCAATCTTTTTCAGGTCACGAATGGGCTGTACATATTCCATTTGCTTAAGCCCTCCTTATATTACTTAAATGCATAATATCACACATTATGTTGTATTCCATATTATTCCTTGATAACTGTATTGCTTTTGAGTGGGCTGAAAGTAAGATGGTTTGGGGTTTTTCGAAGATTCACCGAACTTAACATAAATTACTTTTGTTGTGTTGGAAATGCAAGGTAACCTGAGGCTATCTTTATTTCGCATTATTCTACGAATGCTTTACAGCATACGGATAATGCGCATTTAAAATAATTGTTCAGCATAACAAGATAACCTTTCAGCGAAATCAAAAAGGAAACTAATATTTATAGAACGAGGTTGGCGCTCATAAATATATCGCCATTCTTCAAAAAGGCAAGAATTCTGCTTCAGTATTAAAAGGAAATCTTGCTTATCATCTAGCCCAATAATATTTTTCTTGGCTTCTTCCGGTAAAGATTCAAAAAGTTCAAAAAGGTTGTGACCTTTAATAGGTGAATTAAACCCATTTAATACCGTTTTTAATAAGAGCTCAATTGAAAATGCTAAATTAGTCGCCATGGGCACAAGCAACGGATGAACCCAACCCATTTGTTTCACTGGTGGATCATTACATAGTTTAGCAGCCTTTAGATATGCTCTTGCCGCGCCCAACATTTGGCTAGAACTATATTCTTCCGGCTTTAGCTTGTTAGGATTTGTCTTCTCTTTATGTTTTGTATCCATCACAGTTCCTTCTATATTGATAAATGTCTCAAATCTTCATCTGAAGTTTTTTCGGCATTGGTATTCATCGATAGCATGTGAGACATGTCTCATCCTCAGCCAATAATACATTTCCACGACAAGGTTGGTTAGAACATTTTTCTCTTAATACTTTATATGTCTGTTCACAAACAAAACAATAAAGCGTTGTGGAAGTTGATGTATTCGGTTTTAGCAACGCAGTGTTGGCCTGTAAAGACCCAACTTGGTCTGCCCTCATACACGTTGGACAGA